>CAITAM010000337.1 GCA_903890265.1 uncultured Pseudomonadota bacterium
CGGCGCGGCGCGCGCCGTCTTCCGCCGTGCGGCGGACGAGCTGGCCGACCTCGTGCGCGCGGTGCGGCAGCAGCTCGGCGTCCCGCCCGGTGTCACCGTGCCGGTCTCCTACACCGGGGGCGTCTTCGAAACGGGCGGCCTCGTCCTCGAGCCGTTTGCCGAGGCCCTCGGCCGGGCAGGCGGCCTGGAACTCAAGCCACCGCGCCTGAAGCCGGTCTATGGCGCCGCACTCTACGCGGCGCGCGCCGTGGGCGTGCATCTCAAGCCGGACGCGCTGCCGGGCGCCGGTCGGGTGAATTCATAGCGGCTACCGGTCGCGCGGTAGCCAGTCGGTCGTACACAAGCCGTAGGGAATGTGGGGCAGTGCCCCGGGGGGACGGATCATGAAGTCGAACAGTCTTGCGATCGCGATTCAGGCGTCGCTTCTCGCCGCGGCCGGCGCGGCCGTCGCGCAGACGGCGGACAGCCCGGCACCGGCCCTGCAGGAAGTCATCGTCACCGGCACGCGGGCGAACCTCGAGAAGTCTCTCGACGCCAAGAAGAACGCCGGCATCGTGCTGGATTCGATCAGCTCGGCCGAGCTGGGTCGTTTCCCGGACGACGACGTGGCCGACTCCCTGAGCCACCTGCCCGGCATCACGCTCACCCGCACCACGGGCGGCGAAGGCCAGAAGGTCAGCGTGCGCGGCCTCGGCCCGCAGTACAACATCGTCACGCTGAACAACCGCCTGCTCGCGACCGACGACGACGGCCGCGACATCGCCTTCGACGTGCTGCCCTCCGAGGTGATTGCCGCCGCCGACGTGCTGAAATCCTCGGAAGCCGCGGCGCTCGAGGGCAGCATCGGCGGCACCGTCAACCTGCGCACCGCGAGTCCCTTCGACAACCGCGGCCTGCACGGCGGCGTGCACGTCGAGGGCAACCGCAACCAGATGACCGAGCTCAACGGCGAGAAATACTCGGCGTTCGTCACGAACACCTTTGCCGATGACAAGTTCGGTGTCGTGCTCGGCATCGTGCATTCCGAGAGCAACGACCGCACCGATTCGCTCAATGCCTACAACCAGAACATCTACGGGCCGACCAACTACGATCCCGCGACCCAGCTCGCGGGCAGTACCGGTCCCGTGTCGCTTGCCGCGACCCCGTGTTGCATCACCTTCGGCTCGATCTACGACAAGAAAAAGCGCGATGCCGTGTCAGGACGCCTCGAGTGGCGCCCGAACGACGCACTCACCGTGACGGCAGACGGCCTGTTCTCGCGCCTGCGCGATCCGCAGGTGGGCTACAACGAGTCCTACTACTTCGCGACCGACCCGACCGGCACGGGCTGGTCGAACGTCGGCGTGCAGAACGGGGTTGTCTCGTCACTGACGGTCGCCAATTTCCAGCCGGAGATGGTCAACAACACCCTGGCCCGCAACGTGGACACCTCGTTGTACGGCCTCAACATTCACTACAAGGCGACCGAGCGGCTGTCGTTCGGGTTTGATGCCTACACCTCGAGCGCCAAGCGCCCCGAGGGCGGCAACGACACCTTCGTGACGGCAGGCCTCGTCTCGTCGACGCCCAGCGCCCAGGACATCCTCAACTTCGCCGACGTCCCGCACAGCCTGCCGAACATCAACGTCGCCATTCCGCCGAGCCAGCTCGGGCTCTCGAGCTGCCCCGCGGGCAGCGCCAGCAAGACCAACGCGGGCTATTGCTCGTACACGGCGCTGATGAATTCAGGGTTCCTCAACAACAACAACTACTGGTCGACGCACTACGTCGGCCTGAACGGCTACTCGGTCAGTGACCGCGTGACGGGCTTCACGCTCGATGGCGCCTACAACGTCGATCGCGGGCCGTTCAGCCGGCTGCGCTTTGGCATCAGCGACACCAACCGCGAGAAATCGCGCTACGACATCAGCAACGACTGGACGAACGGCTCGGGCCAGTACGGCACGCTCTACACGACCGCGGGCAGCCCGGTGCAGCCGAATCCCTACTCGTTCGGCTCGCAGGGCTTCAACGTCGTGTCGCTGATCTCGCCGCCGAACTTCATGCAGGGCGCGGGCGGCTCGTACCCCACCCGGCTGCCGGCGCTGAACGCGACGGCGCTCCTGAACTTCCTGAAGAGCCTCGACGGCAAGCCGAACCCGTTCTTCTGCCAGTCCCTGCCGTGCAGCCAGCCGTTCAATTTCGCGAACACCCTGCCGCAGGAGAATCCGTACAACTCCTACGACGTGACGGAGAAGACCAAGACGATCTACCTGCAGGCCGATTTCGCGGACGAGCGCTGGTCGGGCAACGCGGGCGTGCGCGTCGTGCGCACGGACACGACCGCGGGCACGGCGGTCGCCGTGCCGGACTACCTGTGGACGCCGGAGGTCACGCCCACCGGCACCGTGACCTACAACGTGCACTACGGCGCATCGAACCCGATCGGGGCCAACGGCCGCTACACGCTCGCGCTGCCATCGGCGAACATCAACTACTGGGTGACGCCCGACAAGCTGCAGCTTCGCGCCGCGCTCGCCGAGACGATGTCGCGCCCGAGCCTGAGCCAGCTCGCGCCCACCTCGACCAACAACGCCCTGAACGGCCAGCCGCAGCTGACCTATAACGGCACGGCGGGGCTGAAGCCGATCAAGGCCTACCAGGGCGACCTGTCGCTCGAGTGGTATTACCAGCGGCACTCGGCGATCACGGGCGTGTTGTTCTACAAGCGGATCATCGATGACATCTACACCCAGTCGACGGCCAACGTCGACCTCGGTACCGTGCGCTACACCGGCGGCCCCCCGGGCACGGGCACGCCGAACGCGTTCCCCTGGACCGTGATCGCGCCCGCGAACGGCTCGCACAGCGTCTACACGGGCATCGAGCTCACCTGGCAGCACCTGCTGGACAACGGGTTCGGTATCCACACCCAGTTCACCGCCACGAAGAGCCGCGGCTACGACCAGTACGGCAATTTCGCGGGGGCGATCAACGCGGTGCCGCCGACGACGATCTCGGTGGGCCTGCTCTACGAAAAGGGCCCGCTGGCCGCGGACGTGAACTGGGACCACGCGGCGAGCTTCACGGCGCTCAGCGGCGAGTCGACCGAGGTGCCGGGCTGGCCGGCGATCTCCGATGCCTTTGACTGGGTCACGGCGAGCGTGCACTACAAGTTCCCGCACGGCTTTGAGGTCTATGCCGAAGGCAAGAACCTGACCAATTCGGTGGCGCGGACCTACCTCAACGGCAATCCGCTGCTGCCCTGGGCACCGGGCCAGCAGGTCGGCCAGTCGCAAAACGGCACGGGCTACGGCTACACGGCGTACGGTCGGACCTACGTGGCGGGGCTCGCGTACCGCTTCTGACGGGCAACGCGGAACGGCGCGCCGGACGGCCGTCGAGTGGGCCGTCCGCGGCGCCCGACTCGCCTACGGGCGAAAAAGACGCCACACGGGCCCGGCCGCTCTGACAGGCTGGGCCCAAGGCCCCCGGGCGGCAGGTGCCGTTCAAACCATTCGCCGCTCGCCAGCCTCTAAGGTACGGGTGTACGCAAAGGCGGCGGTCCGTGAGTTCCCATCCGGTACGGGTATCCAGCGAGGCGGCGAGCGGCGATCCCGACACCGGGCTCGTCGCGCGGGCGGCCGGCGGTGACGTCGACGCCTTCGAGGCGCTCTACCGCCGGCACGCGCCCCGCGTGTACGGCCTGTGCCTTAGGCTGACCGGCCAGCGGGAAGCGGCCGAGGACTGCGCCCAGGAGGCCTTCGTCGCGGCCTGGCGCGCGCTCGCCGATTTTGCCGGACGCAGCCGGTTCTCGACCTGGCTGCAGAGCATTGCGGTGCGCACCGTGCTCGCCCGCCGGCGGGGCCTGCGGGCCGTGCACGAGGTCGCGGAAGGCGAGCACGGACTGCCGGAGGTCGCCGACACGACGCGGGGTGCGCCGCCGCTCGACGTGGAGCGCGCCATCGCGCGACTCCCCGAGGGCGCGCGGCACGTGCTCGTGTTGGTCGGCTTGTACGGTTACAGCCACCACGAGGCCGCCGCGCTGCTCGGGATTGCCGAGGGTACGACGAAGGCACAGTTGCACCGCGCGCGCGCGCTGCTCGCCGCGGCACTCGATCTGGAGCATCCTTAACATGAGTGATACCCCGTCCGACCTCGACGAGCGGCTCGCGAGTCTGCTCGTCGACGTCGACCCTCCCGCCGCACTCTGGTCCCGGGTGGCCGCTGAGCTTCACCCGGCGCCGCCCAACGTGCGCAGCCGGTCGCGGACCGGGCCCCTCGCGCTTGCCGCCGGCCTCGCGGGCCTTGCCGTCATGGCCGGCCTCGCGTGGCGGCTCGGACCGGCGCTGACCGGGCAGGCCGTCCCGCCGACCGCGACGGTGGCCGCCCAGCCGCCGGTGCGTGCCCCGGACTTCGGCGAACCGCAGACGCCCGAGTACCGGCGCGCCCGCCTTGCCATGGAGCAGACCTTCCGCGCGCGCCTCACGGACCTCGATCCCGTGACGCGGAGCAAGATCGAGGCGAGCCTGGCGACGATCCGACAGGCCCGCGAGGACATCCGCGAGGCGCTCGCGACCGCGCCGGCCGACCCCGTGCTCGGCCGCCTGCTGCAGAGCACGCTCACCGACGAATTCGATCTCTTCGAGAACGTCGTTCGATCCACCGAACCCAACCGGACGAGGACCTGACATGAACCTCCTGCCCCGTACCCTGCCGTCCCATCGCGCACCCCTGGTGCTGGCCCTCGGTCTCGCCGTCGCCGTCGTCGTCCCCGGCGCGGCGCACGGCGCCGTCCGCCCCATCAACGAGCGGCGAGCCGCCGATCCGAGTGGCACCGTCGAGGTCGTCAACACGGCCGGCACGGTCGAGCTCAGCGGCTGGGACCAGCCGGCGATCGAGGTCACCGGCACGCTCGCGGACGGCGTCGACCACGTCGACGTCTCGGTCGAGGGCAAGCGCAGTACCGTGCGGGTCGTGCTGAAGTCCAGCCGCGTGGCGGGCGACTCCGGCGATGCCCGGCTCGTGATCCACGTGCCGCGCAAAAGCAGCGTCAATACCGCCCTCGTCAGTGCCGATCTGCGGCTGAGCCGCATTGAGGGCATGGCGAACCTGCAGAGCGTCAGCGGCGACGTGGAGGGCGAGGTCGGCCAGAACGTCCAGGTGTCGGTCGTCAGCGGCTCGGTCCACCTCGCCGCGGGCAACGCCACCGCCATCCAGGTCAAGAGCATCAGCGGCGACGTCACGATCAGCGGCGGCGGTGGCGACGTCGACGTGGCCACCGTCAGTGGCGACGTGGACCTCACGCTGGGCAGCGTGCGCCGCGGCCGGCTGAAGTCGGTCTCCGGCGAGCTGAAGGCCGGCCTTGCCCTCGCCGGTGACGGCCAGCTCGACGGCGAGTCCGTCAGCGGCGATATCGAGATCCGCTTCGCCACGCCCCCCGCGGCCGAGTTCGCCGTGCAGACCTTCAGCGGCGACATCAGCAACTGCTTCGGCCCGAAGCCGGACGAGGCCGTGCACGGTCCCGGTTCGCGCCTGAGCTTCCGCAACGGGGCGGGCACCGGCCACGTCCGGCTCGACACCAAGAGCGGCGACATCGACCTCTGCACCCGGGACGCGAGCCCGCCGCGGGCGTCGACGACCGAACGCCCCGCCGCGCAACTGAAGTCGCTCTACGCGCTCGTCTTCTGAGCGGGGCGCGGCACCGACCGTGAACGGCCGGCCCGCACGCCCTCAGCGGCGGCTTCGGGGCGGAGCCGCCGGGCGTGACAGGTAACAGCTGAACACGGTGCCCTTCGGCAGGCGGCGACTGACGCTCAGGCCGCCGTCGAGTGCCTCGAACCGCTCGCGCAGCGCGACGAGCCCGAGGGAGCGGGATTTTCGCAGCGCCGCATCGGTGAAGCCGCTGCCGTTGTCCGCGATGTCGAGCGTGATCCGCAGCGGTTCAACGCGCAGCTCGACCGTGACCGCGCTCGCCTTCGCGTGCCGCGCCACGTTCGTAAGGGCTTCCTGCGCCGCACGGAAAAAAAGCAGCTGCCGGTCGTCGTCCAGCACCGGGAACGTCTCCGGGGCGGTGAAGCGGCTGGCCAGGTTGGCGCGGCTCGCGAACTTCTGCACGTGCTGCGCGAGCGTCGCGACCAGCCCGAAGAGCTTCAGCCCCGTCGGGCGCAGCTCGTCGGCGATCTGCCGGGTGTCCTCCATGCACACGACGATCGCCGCCTGCAGGTCGGCGCACAGGTTGTCGGCCTCGCCGCGGTTGCGCAGCTCCGCGTGCAATTTGTCGACGCCGAGCTTCAGCACGAAGAGGTCCTGCGCGATGCCGTCGTGCAGCCGCACGGCCACCGCGCGCCGTTCCTCCTCGCGCACGCTCTCAAGCCGCAGCGCGAGCAGCCGGATCCGGTCCTGCGCCCGCCGGGCCTCGGTCATGTCGAACGAGACCACGTAGAGCACCGTCACGGTGGCGCCCTTCGCTTCGGGAATGTACTCGTCGTGCCAGTAGCGGGGCCCGTCCTCGCCGTCCTCCACGTGATCGTCCGCCGTCCGCTGCCCCGACACGGCGACCTCGATCGGCGCGAGCAGGGCATTGAACTGCGCGTCGCCGATGAGATCCCGCAGGTGCCGGCCGCTGGCGAGGCCGTGCTCCACGCCGAACCACGCCTCGGCCGCCACGTTGGAGAAGCGGTTCGTGAGGTCGGCGTGCCAGGCGGAGATGCGCGCCGGCACCGCGTTCAGGATGGTTTCGAGATCACGCCGCGCGAGGTCAAGGTCGGCACTCAGGAGCTCCCGCGCGGTCACGTCGTACGCGATGGTGTACACCCCGACGACCTCACCCTGCTCGTCGCGGTCCGCCAGGTGCGTCACCTCGAAGCGGTGACTGCGCGTGCCGTCGGTGAGGTCGAGGAAGCCCTGCACCGGCCGGTCGTGCCCAAGCTGTTGTGCGACGGCCAGGGCCTCGAACGTCGCGGCCTCGATGGTCGTGCGGTACGCAGCCAGCCGTTCGTTGAAGATCCGGTTGGCGAAGCGCAGCGTCCGACCGGTGTCGAAATAGGCGACGGCAATGGGGA
>CAITAM010000338.1 GCA_903890265.1 uncultured Pseudomonadota bacterium
GTCCACACCCACGGCTACCGAAGCGCCGTGATCGCGGCACTGGCGGGCGCCGGTGGCCAGCGCCTGCCGGTGGTCAGGACGGTGCACGGTGCGCCGGAAGTCGCCGGGTTCTCGCGTCTCGCCCTTTACGATCAGCTCGGTAAAGCCGCGGACCGCTGGTGTGGCGCCGTGCGCATTGCGGTGAGTGAGGATTTGGCCCGACGCCTCAATCCCCATCGGCCGTTGCGCGTCATCCACAACGGCGTCGAGGCACCGGCCACGACGGACGGGCCCCGACCGGCGGCATTCCGCCCAGGGCTCCAAAACCTGGTCGCCGTCGGGCGCCTCGATGTCGTCAAGCAGCTCGACGTCGCGATCCGGGCGCTCAGCGACGAGCGGCTGCGGACTCAGGCAGTGCTACACCTCGTTGGCGAGGGACCGGAGCTCGAGCCCCTCACCGCACTTGCCGCCTCACTCGGTGTCGCCGAGCACGTGGTGTTCCACGGCTTTCGAAACGACGCACTCGACTTCATCCGCCACGCCGATGCGCTGGTGATGTCCTCCCGCCACGAGGGCATCCCCTACGTGCTGCTGGAAGCCCTCGCCGTTGGTACCTCGGTGGTCGCGACCGCGGTCGGCGGCATCCCTGAAGTGATCCGGGACGGCCGAGAGGGACTGCTGGTCCCGGCAGGCGACCCGGCGAGCCTCGCCCGCGCCATTGCGAGCCTGCGCGAAGCGCGCTCACTGGTCGCTCAACTGAAGGCCGCGGGACCCGTGCGCATCCGGGAGGAGTTCAGCGCCCGCGTCATGGCCGAGCGCTACGCGTCGCTTTACGAGGAGCTCACCGGCGGCCGGCGGTGAGCGTCAGGGGTTCGGCGCTGCCGCCCGCGCAGCCTTCGCGCCGCCGAACTTTGTCTTGACGGCCATGGCGAGGCGCGCGCGCTCGGCGCCGTCAAGCGCCGTCAGGGCGCTGACCACGAGGTACACGACCGCGCCCAGGACGCCGACCACCGCGATGTTCGCGTAGCTCACGGTCGGAACGTAGCGAACGGCCAGCTGCATCACGACGCCCCCCGCGACCACCGCCGGCAGGTTGCGCAGCAGCGGACGCACCAGCTGGGGCCCGAGCGGCAGACCGAGCGCCCGACACGCCAGCACGAGTTCGGTCAGGTTCAGCGCACAGGCAAACGCACAGGCACCGGCCGCGGCGCCGACCAGGCCGTAATAAAGCGAGAGGACGTAGGCCGCCGCCAGCGAGACGACGCCGATGACGAGCGCCGCGATCGCGGCCCGTCCGTGCTGGTTGAGACTTACCAGCATCCGGTTGGCGTTGGCCCCGACCACGGTGAAGAGCGCCGCACCGCACAGGAAATAGAACGCACCAGCGCCCCTCACCGCGTACTCCGGTCCCATCCAGCGGGCCAGGAACGGCAACCCGAGACAAATCAGGCCCATGGCGATCCCGGACTGGATGAACTGCATCACCCGGGTCGTCGACAGCCAGGCGAGCTTCGCTCCCTCGAGACCGCCGCTGCCGAACGCCGCGGTCAGGTACGGCGCCATCGGAAAGCCGATCGCAAAGGCGAGCTGCTGGCCGTAATCGACGAGCCGCCCGGCCAGCACGTAGATGGTCACCGCCGCGGCGCCCGGTCCGTGCGCCAGCACGAACAGGATGCCCTGGCGCACCAGCGAGCTCGATGCCATCAGGCCCGCACTTTTCGCCCCGAAGCCAAAGAGATCCCGCCCCTCCTGCCAGCTCGCACTGAACGGCCGGTAGCCGCCCGGCAGCTTGGTGCGCAGCACCGCCGCGAAAAAGAGCGTCTCGAGGAAGGTCACGGCAGTCGCGACCGCGGCGACCCGGACCAGCGCGTGCGGCTGGTTGTCACGGAGCAGGAGGTAGATCGCCACCGCCTGGCCCAGCGCGGTCACGATCCGGGTCGTGTTGACGATCCGGTGGTACTGCAGGCCCATCAGGGACGCCGAGAACGTCGCCCGCGTGAACGTAAACAGAAACAGCAGCGCCGCACAGCCGATCGCAAGCCGTGCATCACGGAGGGTGACCGGCACGTCGCCGAACACGACGTCGGGCTTCAGCGCCACGACGGCAATGACGAGCGCGCCGACGGACCCGGCGACCAGGAACGTTGCAAAGCCGGCGTTGACCACCCTGGCGAGCCGGGTCCGGTCGCCCGAGGAGGCCGCGAGCGCGACATAGCGCACGACCGCCGGGCCCACGCCGAGATCGAGGATCCCGAGGTAGCCGACGAGCCCGAGCACGAGTTCCCAGAACCCGTAGCCGCCGTCGCCCAGCCGGTGCACCAGGAACGGCGACATCGAGAAGCTGACCACGACCGTCATCGCGTAGAGGGCGGTACCCGACACCGAGTTCCAGAAGAGCGCGCGGCTGCTCACGGGCCCGCCTGCCGGGGCCCGGCGAGCGCCCGGTAGAGCCGCTCGTTCGCGGCCACCAGTGCGGCAACGCTCAGATTTGAGTTCGCGAGCTGAAGCGCCGCCTGCCCGAACCGCGCGCGGATCTCGGCGGACTCCAGCAGGTTCTCGAGCGCCACGGTCAGCGCCACGACGTCGCGTGCGGGGTAGAGGTAGCCGGTGCGACCGGGCTCGACGAGCTCCGGCGTGCCGCCCACCGCGCTGCCGATCACCGGCAGCCCGCTCGCCATGGCCTCGATAATGCTGTTCGACAACCCTTCGGTGTCCGAGCACGACAGGAACACGTCGAGGCCGGCGAGGAAGGCCCACGAGTCGCGGACCGGCCCCACGAAGCGCACCCGGTCACCGATCCTGAGCTCCGCCGCGAGCGCCGCCAGCCGCGCCGCCTCCGACACACCGTTCTCGACCCGGTCCTCGCCGCCGATGACGAGCTCGACGGGCGCGTCCGGTCCGAGCGCCGCCAGCGCGCGGATCGCATCCTCCACCCGCTTCAGCGGCCGCAGGTTCGCGAGCATGCCAAGCCGCACCCGCGCCGCTGCGGGCACGCGCGCAGGCGCCACGGCCGGCCGCTCGAAGCCGTTCAGGATCACCTCGACAGCGCTGTCCGCGTAGCCTTCCGCGTCACGCACGGCACGCTTCACCGCCGTGCAGTTCGCGACCACCCGGTCGACGAACCGGCGGTTGAAGCGCAGCACGCGCAGCAAGCCGGGGGAATACCAGAATCCGAGATCGCGCCGGCTGACGATGACCCCGAGTCCGGCCCAGTGCAGCAGCGGCGGAAAGAGCACCGAGACGTCATTGAGGTAGAGGTGCGCGACCGCAAACCCCTGCCCTTTGAGGCGCCGCACCAGCGACCAGGCGCGAAGCCAGCTGACCGGCGATTTGAGGCTGTCGATGCGAAGGCACTCGTAGCCCCCGGCACCGACCTCGCGCTCGAGGAAGGCCGAGGGCTTCAAGGTCACGATCAGCGGCCGGTAGCGGCCGTGATCGAGCGAGCGGTAGAGCAGCCAGAACTGCGCCTCGGTGCCGGCGTGCGGCCCCGGGAAGTTGTCGAGCAGGAAGACGACGCGCGGCTCCACCTCAGCCCCCGCGCGGCTGCCAGAGCACCTGCTTCTCGCCCTTCAGGAAGCGCCAGGTGGCCTTGGCGGAGGCGAGGTTCAGCAGCAGGAAGTAGTAGGCATAGCGGGCGGGACCGACGGCGAGCCCCGCGGCGCCGGCCAGCGCCAGCAGGAGCACCGCGTTGTAGAGCGCGAAGAGCAGCACGAGCAGCGGCGCACCGCCGCCGATGCTGAGCACTAGGCCCGCGACCCAGGCGAGCGCGAACGGCACGAAACTCAAGTAGCGAAGCAGCTTGTGCGACCACAGCTGCCAGGCGAACAGCAGGCCCGCCCCACCGCGCAGCAGGGCCGCCTTGTCCGCCAGTGCCCACAGCGCCCGAAGCGCGACCCGCACCCGCATCCGGTACTCGGCCCCGCCTTCGCTCAGCGCGTCCTCGGTCAGCAGCGCCGCCGGCTCGTAGACGACCCGGTAGCCCTGGGAGACGACGTCGAGCGGCAGCACGAAGTCCGGCAGCTGGTCCGCGCGCATCGGCCGGTAGAGCCGGCGGCGTACCGCATCGACCCCGCCGTCGACACCGACCACGGAGCCGAGCGCGGTCTCGGTCGCGCGCAGACTGTTCTCGTAGCGCATGTAGGCCGTGTTGCCGTCACCGACCGGCGTGCCGTCCGGGTTGACGTAGATCATGCGCCCCGTGACGTAGCGGACCGTGGGGTCGGCGAAGTTCGACACGAGGTGCGCGATCGCCTCGCCGTCGTAAAGCGAGTTCGCGTCGGAGAAGACGAGGATCTCGCCGCTCGCCTTCGTCACGAGGTCGTTGAGCGCCGAGGTCTTGCCCGCCCGCGGCTCCTGGCGGTGCAGCGACACGCGCGGCTCGTCCGCCGCGATACGCCGGACGATCTCGTCCGTGCCGTCCGTCGAGCCGTCGGAGGCCACCAGGATCTCGAGGGACCCGGGGTAGCGCTGCAGGAGCTTGTTGCGGACCGTCGCCTCGATGTGGCGCGCCTCGTTGTAGGCCGAGATCAGGACGCTGACCGCGGGCGCCGGGCCCGCCGCCGACGAGGCCACCGGACGGGCGATCCGTGACGCCACGAGCCGGGCGAGCAGCGGGTAGACGACGTACGGGTAGAGGCCCAGCAGCAGTCCGCCGACGAAGAGCGTGCCGGCGAGCACCGTCAGGCCGCCTGGCGCGGCGCGAGCAGGCCCTTCGTCATGAGGACCTCCCGCACGGTCGTGAACGAGAAGTCCGCAAAGAGCTTCTTCAGGCGCGCCTCGCAGCGGTCGAGGTTCGTGTAGTGCCGAAGGCGCGCCGAGAAGCTGGCGTCCGCCACCCGCGGCTGGCCGGGGTCGATCTCCCACGGATGCAGATAGAAAATAAAGGGTTCGTTCTCGCGCCGGTTGATCGAGCGCAGCCCGGCCCTCGTGTAGGCGTAGGGCAGCAGGCGGAAGTAGCCGCCACCCGCGACCGGCAGCGACATCGTCCCTAAGCGCGCGGTTGAGAGCGGAAACTCGAGGATCGAGCCGCCCTTCGGGGTCGGAAAGAAACCGGGAAAGCGCGGCGCGCCCGGGATCCCGTACTGCGGGTGGCGGACCGGGAACAGCGACGAGTCGTAGCGGAATCCAAGCTCCAGCAGGATGTCGAGCGCCCAGAGGCTCTGTCGCGTGATGGAGTAGGTCGAGGCCCGGTAGCCGTCGATCGCGATCCCAAGGAGATCCTCGAGGTGCGACTTGGCACGGACCGTCTCCTCGCGAAAGACCTCGGGGGTCTGGCGGTAGACGAACTCGTGGCTGTAGCCGTGGCAGGCGACTTCGTGCCCGGCCTGGGCAATCCGCCGGATCAGCGCGGGCTCGCGCTCCGCCACCCAGCCGAGCACGAAGAACGTCGCCCGCATCTGCCGCTCGGCGAGGAGGTCCAGGAGCCGCCCGGTGTTCGCGACCACGCGCGACTCCCGCCCCTCCCAGCTCGAGCGCGGCACGTGCGGGAAGAACGCCGCGACCTGGAACCAGTCCTCGACGTCGATGGTAAGCGCGTTCTGCACGGCAACCGGGCCTCAGCGCGGCAGCGCGAAATTCGTCATCGACGAGTCCCGGCGGTGCACGGGCGCGTAGGTGATGCCGATCGAGATCCGGTTGTCGGTGTAGCTGTAGATGCCGCTCGAGGAGCTGCGCTTCTCGTAGTTGTAGGCGCCGTAGACCCGGTACGCACCCTCGAACTGCCAGGTGTAGGTCGCGTTGCCGTAGATCGTGTGGTCGCTCGTGCCGATGTTGATGAAGTCGCGGTACTCGTAGCTCGCGCCCAGGTGCAGGTCCGAGTGCGGACTCAGGCGCCGCGAGAACGAGACGTTGCCGTCGGTGCGGTTGTCGTCGCTGCGACTCGCCGTGAGGAACCGGTCGTGCGCCACCGAGCCGCCGACGCTGAACGAGGTACGCGCCGCCGTGTACGTCGCGCTCGCCGAGCCCGAATCCGACTTCAGCGGCTGGTTGGTCAGCGGCAGGGTCTGGGTCGTGTGGTTGACGCCCGGCGGCGGCTCGCCGGGCAGCGGCAGGCCGCTGTTGCCGACCGAACCGGCGAAGTTCTGCGCGCCGTCGGTGAACTCCCGCGCGGCACCGACGCCCACGCTCCAGTAGGCCGTGACCTTGTGCGTGAGGTTGAGCCTGGCGAGCGGTGAGTTGAACGTCTCGTTGTTCTGCTTGACTTTCGACACGCCGAGGTCGGCGGTGAGCGTGTTGCGCTTGTCGCCGGTGAGGTAGCGAAGGTAGGCGCTCTGCCGGTCGTAGTCGGCCGCGCTGTAGTCGGTCAGCGGCGCGAGCGGGTTGCTGGCTGCGCTGCTGTTCTGCGAGTAGTTGACCTTGAGGTACTCGCCGTTGAGCGCGAGGCTGGACGCGGTCGACAGCTGGCGCACGACGCCGACGCTTCCGGTGTAGCGGACGTCGTTCGGCTGGTAGCCCGACTGGTAGGTGTCGATGCCAAGGCGGGCATCGGCCGTGAAGCGCGTGATGGAGTTGATCGGCAGCACGAGCGACGGGCCGGTGGAGAAGATGTTGACGTTGGTGCGGTTCTGCGGCGTCGCCGCGGCGAGCGCGTTCTGCGCGCCCTGGCCGAAGGTGTCATCGAGCGACCAGAAGAGGGTCTTCGGGATCAGCGCGTAGCGCAGGTCGGCCTTGACCGAGCCCAGCAGCTGACCCGAATAACCGCCTTTGAGGTACTCGAGGTAGCCGATGTTCGCGCCCACGAGCGCATCGAGCCGCGGGCGCTTTTCATCAATCGTCAGCGTGCCACCGCCGTAGAGCGTGCCGCTGCCCGACGAACTCCTCGCCGCGCGCTCGGGGTTGTCGTCATAGCCCGCCGACCCCGTCAGGCTCCAGTCGACGAACGCCGACGCCGGGGCGGCCGCGGCCACGCCGAGCGCCGTCACGATGAACGCCCGCAGGCGGTGACTCCCTGTCATGACTCCCCCTTCGCCGCGTGCCCGTAGTGGCCGTAGCCGTAGTAATCGGCACCGGGTGCCGCCTCCTTCTGGTTCAGCACCACGCCGATGTAGGCGTTCTCGGGCAGTTCCGCGAGCGCGCTCTTGACCGCCGTGCGCGGCGTCGCCGCCGCCCGCACCACGAGGATGATCTGACCGGCGACTTCCGCCAGCACGCGCGATTCGTTGGTGAGCAGGAGCGGCGTGGAGTCAAAGACGTACAGCCGGTTGGGCTGGGCGTGCATCTCGGCGACGAGGCGCACCATCCGGTTGCTCGACAGGAGCTCGGCCGCGTCCTCGTCGGGTCGCCCGGCCGGGACGACCGACAGGCGCGGAATGCTGGTGCCGATCTCGATGCTGGCGAGATCGCCTTCGCCCGAGCGCAACAGATCGAGCAGTCCCGGCGACTCCTGCAGGCCGAGGACCCGCGAGATGTTGGGCTTGGCCACGTCGCCGTCGATCAGGACCACCGAGTAGTCCTTCTCGAGCGACAGCGTGAGCGCGAGGTTCACGGCGCAGTAGGTCTTGCCCTCGCCCGCCAGCGCGCTCGCCACCATCATGACGTTGCCGCCGTCGATGCGCGGCCCGTTGCGGCCGGTGACGTTGCCGATCAGCGTGCGCTTGATGGCCCGGAACTCGTTCGAGATCTGGCGCGCATCCTCCTTCGGCGGCAGGAGGCCCGCCCGGACGAGCTGCTGCGTGTCGATCGGGATGGTGCGGACCGGCCGTTTCGGGTTCGCGACGACGCTCGCGTACATCGCGGTCGTGGACAGGAGGTCGGACGGCGGCA
>CAITAM010000339.1 GCA_903890265.1 uncultured Pseudomonadota bacterium
CACAGGTGTGCGACGCGGCGCTGACCCGGGCCGAACTCGGCATCGAAGCGCACCCGGTCAAGCCGCCAGCCGGTGAAGAGGCAGCTTAACAGCGCGCCGCCGGGCAGCAGCAGGTTGCTTGCGATGAAGTCGATGGTCTCGAAGGCCGTCTTGTCGGCAAACACCGGGATCGACGCGAGCGGGTGCCAGTCTTTCAGGGTATTGAACGACAGGACCGACACGATGCCGGCCAGCCACAGCACCGCGACCGTGAACAGGGCCGCCGGCGCGCGCGCGGTTCCCCGGCTCTCAAACCACGCCACCACGGGCTCAAAGACGGCCAGCGACGGGGTCAGCGCCGCGAGAATCAGCAGCACGAAAAACACGGTGCCGACGAGTCGGCCGGCCGGCATCGCCGCGAACGCCGTTGGCAGCACGTCGAACACGAGCGCGGGTCCGGCGGCCGGATTCATGTGGAAGCGAAACACCAGCGGAAAGACCATGAGCGTGGCCAGCAGCGACACGCAGAGAATCGCCCCGGTGATGATCAGCGCCGGCTTCGCCAGCGGCGCGTCGCGCTGCATGTACGAGCCGTAGGCCAGCATGATCGCGATACCGACCCCGGTGGCATAAAACGCCTGGCCGATGGCCGCAAGAACGAGTTCGCCGGAGAGCGCACCGAGATGCGGTGCGAAGGCGAAGCTCAACGTCGCCGGCACATCGCCCGTGAGCAGCGAGTAGGCGTCGAGTAACAGCAGCAGGGCGAGCAGAAGCGGTGCCCGCACGCGGCTCGCGACTTCGATGCCCCGACCGAGCCCGCGGGCGGAAATGAAGGCGACCAGGCAGAGGAACAGGACCTGCCAGCCCATCAGCGCCCAGGGGTCGGCGAGAAAGTCGGCCCACACCGCCTGCAGCGCCGGGCGCCCGAGCCCGGCCAGTGACCCGGTCGCGCATTTCCACGCGTAGGCGATGATCCAGCCGGCAATGATCGTGTAGTAGCTGCCGATCAGGAAGGCAGCCACCGTGCCGACCGTGCCGATGACGTTCCAGCGCGGCGACGCGCCTATCGAAACGGCCATGGCGCCCGCGGCCGACGCCGGCGAGACGCGGGCGTAGCGCCCGATCATGAATTCCGCGACGAGCAGCGGCGTCGCCACGAAAAGGCAGGCCAGAACGAACACCGCGATGAAGGTGCCACCGCCGTACGTTCCGGCAAGGTAGGGAAAACGCCAGATGCTGCCGAGGCCGACGGCCGCACCGACCGTACCGAGGTACACCGCAAGCTGGTTCGACCAGCTCGGCAGGCTGCGCGCGATACTCACGTCTCGCTCTGCGGTGTCGGGGTGACGTTCGCCGCTATCCCGTTCATCGCGCCTCGGGCGCCGTGCGGGCGGCAAGCTGGGCAATGGCGATGCCCACGACCATCAGCGCGATCCCGGCAAGACGCAGTGCGCCGACGGGCCGCTGCGGGGCGCCGAACAGTCCAAAGTGGTCCAGGACGGCCGACGTGACCAGTTGCGCGGAGACCGCGAAGAGAATTGAGTTGCCGATGCCAAAGCGTGGCGCGAGGAACGTGATGCTGAGCACGTAGAACACCAGCACGGCCCCGGCGAGGCGATCGATGAGCGGATCGCCGCGCAGGACGCCGAGGGCCGGCAGCCGGCCGGTGAGGGCAACGCTGAGGAGCAGGGAGAGGAGAAAGCCCGCACCGAACAACACGACCGCTGCGTGCACGGGTTCGCCGATCGAGCGGCCGAGGCGTGCGCTGAGGACGCCCATCACCGGGATCAGTGATCCCGCGGCAAACGCCCAGAGTGCGTATCGCAAACCGCCCAAGTCAGCCTCCCGTCGATCGATCCGGTCCCGCCCCGCGGATTAAGCGCCCGCGGCCCTCAATGTACCAGCGGCAGCCGTCCCGGACACGAACCGTTGGAACCGCGCGGGTCACCAACCGGTCGGAGGCAAGAAGGTATGATGGAACCGTGCAGGCAGCGGCCATCCCCGACCGGGCTGGTCGGCCATCGGGCCTGTGCACCTAGCGGATGTGTGCCACGTGCTGCCGACCCTGACCACCACTGCGCTTGACGGAACCCTGCGGCATTTCTCGCCGCGCTTCCGGCCGCGCCCGATGGGCGTCATGAACGTGGCGATCTACGCCTTCGTGGTCGGCTTCTGGCTCTTTGCGCTCGCCGGGGCGTGGTTCTTCGACGGCCTGTGGGCCTGGATTGCCGGTCTCGCCTACGTCCTCTACGACACGTGGCTGCTGGTCTACGTGGCACTGAAAACCCGCTACCTGCTGCGGCCGGCGAGCGTGCTCAATCCGCCGGTCGGTGAGCGGCTGACGGTGGCGGTGCTCATCGCGGCGCGTAACGAGGTTGACGCGCTGCCCGGCACGATCGAACGCCTGCTCGCCCAGACCGACGGAGCCGATGAAATCATCGTCATCGATGACGGCTCGACCGACCAGAGCGTCGACGCGCTGCACGAGCGCTACGAACTCGAGCGCGGGCCGGACGGCGTTCGCCGGTCGCGCCACGTGCCGGCGCTGAAGGTCGTGAGCGTGCCCGCGGGGGGCAAGGCGCGGGCGCTCAATGTCGGTATCGCGCTGTCCACCGCCGATGTGCTCCTGACGGTGGACGCCGACACGGCGCTCGAGGCGGGAGCGGTGGACGCGATGCGCCGGGCCTTCGGGGCCGACGGCCAGCTGGTCGCCGCCTGCGGTGTGCTGACGCCGCGCTGCAGCGCCGGGTCTGCCGCCGGGCTGTTCGAGTGGTTCCAGACCTTCGAGTACGTCCGTGCGTTCATTTCACGGCTCGCCTGGGCACGGCTCGACTCGCTCTTGCTCGTGTCGGGGGCCTTCGCCGGCTTTCGCAGCGGCGCGTTGCGCACGGTCGGCGGTTTCGATGCGGGCTGCCTGGTCGAGGACTACGAGGTGATTCACCGCCTGCATCGCTACGCCCATGAAAGCGACACGCGCTGGCGCGTGGCGGTCGTTGCGGGCGCGCGGGCGACGACCGATGCGCCGGGGTCATTGCTGGCTTTCCTGCGCCAGCGCCGGCGCTGGTTCGGCGGTTTCCTGCAGACCCAGTACTGGAATCGGGACATGACCGCCAATTCACGCTTCGGCGCTTTGGGTCGGGTGATGCTGCCCATCAAGGCGCTGGATACCATGCAGCCGATCTACGGGCTGACGGCATTCATTCTGCTGATCACCTTTGCCGCCAGCGGACGGCTGCACGTGTTTCTCCCCGTGCTTGCCGTGATTGGCATCAAGATCGTCGTCGATCTGGCGTTCTACCTCTGGTGGGTGCGGCTCTACGCGCACTGGCTCGGTCTGCCGCTGACGCGCCGGCGGATGGTGCTCGCCTCGCTCGCCGCCCTCGCCGAGCCGTTCAGTTTCCAGCTGCTGCGTCATTCCGGCGCGGCCTGGGGCTGGTATGCGTTTCTGACGGGGTCGGGTTCCTGGGGCCACGCGCCGGTCACTCCCGTGCCCCGGTCGGGCGCCTGACGCGCGACGGGCGGCTCAGAAGGTATAGCCCAGAGCCGTCGCGATGCCGTAGTCGTTGGTGCTCGTGTTGTGACCGGGCGGGCGATTGTCGTAATCGTCGTAGACCGACAATGTCAGCGTGAAATCTCCCGCCAGCTTGTGCGACACGGACGTGTCGAGCCTAGACCGCAGGCGGCCGCTGTCGGTCAGGCTCGGGTAGGCGATCAGCGTCGAGTGCAGGGTGAGCTCGGGTTTGCTGAAGCGGTAGATCCGCCAGTCAAGTCCGAGCACGCCTTCGACGCTCGTCGTGCTTGCGTCGGTGGACTTGGCCCATTCCTCGTTGACGGCGAGACCCACGTAGCCGGCGACGTTCTGGTCGAAGCGCTGCACGAAGCTGGTACCGGCCGCGACGCCCGCCTGCAGGCGGCCGTTGATGCCAAGCTCCGCGATACGCTCGAAGGTCGCGAGGCCCATCAGGAAGCGCGACTCCTTGAGAAGGTAGCGGTCGTTGTAGTCCACCCGCAGCCGCTGATTGTCGCCCGAGCCCGGATTGGACGTGACGTCTTCCGAGACCGCCAGCGATTTCACGGTATGCGGCGCGCGGTACAGCGTGTCGAGACGGAAGTTGCTGGTCTTGATGTTGGTCGAGTTGGCGAAGTTAAAACCGACCGCGATGCTGCCGGTCAGCCGGTCGCGGAAATGCGGCTCGGCCGGCCCGAGCTCCTTGATCTCGGCGAGCGGGATGCTCTCGGCGGCGCCTTCCTCCGCAAACCGCAACGACCCGTCGGTGCCATCCAGCGTTCCCACGCGCTTGCGTCCGTCGAGGCACTCGACGAGGAAGTGGTGATCGCTCTGCACGCCGGACACCTTCGGCCACTCGATGGATACCGTGCCGAGCGCGTCGGTCTTTACCTTGAGCTGGCCGTAGTCGAGGCTCAGGATCTCGCCGGTCAGCCGGTCGCCATTCTTGAAAAGGACGGTGTCGGTCTTGTCCCGCGCCGCGACGGCGGCCGGTGCGATCAGCGCCAGCAGTGCGAGTGCCCGGAACAGGCGGCAAAGCGTCATCGGTTAGCTCCTCCGGACCCGGCCGGCGGCCGGTGCCGCCGCGGAAAATGCGACAGAGGATAGGTCGAACCGGCCGGCGCGTGCCAGCAAAGTGGCCGGCGACGGCGAGGGGGGGGATAATCCGGCCCCCCAAGAACGCCCGCCGTGCCCGGGCCCGGACGTCGTCCCCATGAGCCGTGCATTCGTCAAGGAATCCGATCAGGACCTCTCGAGCCTGCCGGAGCTTGAGATCAGCCCGCACCCGAATTTCGTCACGGCGAGCGGGCACGACGCGCTGGTCCGCCGGGTTCGCGAGCTCGAGGCCGAGCGGACCGAGGCGCGCTCGGCCGGTGACGAGGCGAGGCTCGCGCGCGTGGCGCGCGATCTGCGCTATTTTCAGGCGCGGCGCGACAGTGCGAGGCTCGTGGTGCCCGCCGGGACGCCGGACGCCGTGCGCTTCGGTACGCGCGTCGAACTGGCCTACGCCGATGGCCGGCAGGCCGCCTTCCGCCTGGTCGGCGAGGACGAGAGCGACCCGGGTGCCGGGCTCATCGCCTACGTCGCGCCGCTCGCCCGCGCGCTGATGGGGCTTCAGGTGGGTGACGAGCTCACCGTCGGCGGCGTTCCGGCGACCATCGTCGCGATCTCGGCCTGACGGTGTGGTCGGCCGGGGTGGTTTCATTACAATAGGCGGCACCATCGCGCAGTACTGGACGCAGGCCCCGGGCGGGGCACCGAGCGGCCGGCCGGCTGGCGCTGGCGGATCCGGAGCATGGCTTAGCCGGTGGTAATAAAAATGGCGTCGGGTCGGTCTACTTCCAAGGTGACGTCTATCACCGAGCGCAGTCCCAAGGCGCGGTTTGAGGCCCTTTGTGCCGAATTCCGCCCGGACGTGTATCGGTTCGCCTTCTGGCTGGCCCGCGACCGCAGCGTGGCCGAGGACGTCGTACAGGAGACGTTCATGCGCGCGTGGCGAGCGATCGACAAATTGGTGGAGCCCGGAGCCGTTCGGCCCTGGCTGTTGACCATTGCCCGTCGTGAACACGCGAGGCTCTATGAGCGCTAGCGCTTTGACACGGTGGACATCGACGACGAGGCGATGCGCGACCATCCCTCGCTGGCAGCCGCCGAGGACGAGGACCACTCGGATGTCAGGGCCGCCATCATGGCGCTCGACGAGGAGTATCGCGAGCCGCTCGTCCTGCAGGTGCTGCTCGGCTATTCGACGGAGGAAATCGCCGCCCACCTCGGCATCAACCCTGGCGCGGTGCTGACGCGCCTCTACCGGGCGCGGCAGAAGCTGCGCGCCGCAATTGCCGGGGCGGGGAGGCAATGATGGACCACGAGCAGTTTGAGCTCGAGGCGGGCGGCGACCCGCAGCATTTGTCGGCCGAGGCCGCGGCGCACGCCGCCTCGTGCCCTTCGTGCGCGCAACTCCATGCGGAGCTGCTCGCGCTCGATGCGAAGCTCGGGCGCGTCCTGGCGATCCCGGTGCCGGCAAAGGCCGCGCCAAGCCTGCCCGTGGTCCGGCGTGTGTGGCCCTACGGGCTCGCTGCCGCGGCGGCGCTCGCCACGGTCATGGTCGGCACGTTCCTCGTCGGCGTGCCCCGCGAGGCGCTGGCCCATGCGGTGGTTTTTCATGCCGATCACGAGGCGAAGGCTTTCACGATGACGGAGCCCATGGCGTCGGCAGACGTGGCGGCGGTGCTCAGCAAGGCGCACGTCAGCCTCCTGCCGGGAGGTCCGGATGTCATGTATGCCGCGGCCTGTCAGTTCCGCGGCCACGTCATACCGCACTTCGCGGTACACGCCACCCACGGCAACGCCGTGGTGCTCGTGCTGCCCGACGAGCAGGTCAAGCGGCGCCAGGAGTTCAGCGAGGCGGGCTACCACGGGGTCCTGGTGCCGGCCTCGCACGGCGCGATCGCGATCGTGAGCACCGGTGCCGAGGATCTCGACGAGATCGTCTCGGCGGTCGCTGAGCGGATCCGCTACCTCGACTGAGCGCGCCGGCAGAGTGCGGTTCCCTGGTCCAGGGTTTCGCCGTCGGTGGAGCGAAAGCGCCACGCATAGCGGTCGCTGTCCAGAGTGAGCTCGAGCACCCCGTAGCGCCGGGCGAAGGCGCGGTGGCGCCAGGGCGCCAGCGAGAAGTCGCTCAGGCGACCGCCACCGGTGCCGACGATGAACTCCCGCATGCCCGCCGCGGACGGGTTTGCCGCCGCATCCGCCGGCCCGAACGACTCGTAGAAATGCTCATGACCGTTCAGCACGAGGTCCGCCCCGGCCTCGCTCAGGAGGCGCCACGCCGGCTGCATGCGCTCGCCGTCGCCGCTGTGCAGGCCGGTCGACAGCAGCGGGTGGTGCCATGCCGCGACGATGCAGCGGCCGTCGCCGGCGATGGACCCTAGCGTCGAGGCTAGCCACGCCCACTGATGCTCGAGATCGGCGCCGCTGAGGTTGCTGTCGAGTCCGATCAGCCACCAGTCGCCAACCGCCACCCGGAAATGGTGACGGTCGTTCGAGCCGTGCTCGGCGAGCGAGTCGAAATACGCCGCGAAGGCGTCACTGTCGCCGCCGACCACGTCGTGATTGCCGAGCACGGCGAAGGTATGCGCGCGGTGCCGGCCCCAGGTCGGGTCGTAGCAGGTTTTCAGGGTCTCGCTGTCAGCCTGCGGGTACGCCGCGTCGCCGAGCATCAGCACGACCGAGCCGTCCGGCGGAATGCGCGCCGTCGCGGCGGCCGGGCTCGCCGACGCGGGCTGCGAGTGGCACTGAGCCACGTCCCCGGCGGCGAAAACCGTCACGGCCCCGGCGCGCAGCGCAAGGCCAAGGCAGAGGACCGCGATCACGCGGCCGATGGCCACGCGGCGCGGTGCACTCACGGTGCGGGGCTCCCGTCGGCGTCGCGGGCGACGACGCCCGTGAACTCGAACGTGCTGACGAGCACGGCGTCGTCGGCGCCGACG
>CAITAM010000340.1 GCA_903890265.1 uncultured Pseudomonadota bacterium
AGCTTCGTCGGCCGGCAGGACCTCGTCGTTCTCGGCACCGAGGATGCAGACAGCGCGCTGTGGGCAACCCTGATCACCGGCGCGCCGGGCTTCACCCGGGCCGCGGACGACCTCGCGAGCGTGCGCATCGAGATGAACGACCCCCTCGGCACGCTCCCGGGCGCGCCGTCGCTGACCGCTCTGCGCGACGACCAGCCGGTGGCCCTGCTTTTCATCGACCTCGCGACGCGACGTCGGCTGCGCGTCAACGGCGCGATGGCCTCGGTCACGGCCGGGGAGCTCGAGGTCCGTGTCGCGCAGGCCTACTCGGCCTGCCCGAAGTACATCCAGCGCCGGGAAGTTACCCAGGGCGATGGTGTCGCAGGCGGGCTGCCGGCCGTTGCCGGGGCGGGCGACGGCTTCCCGGCGTCGCTGCGGGAACGGCTGGCCGGCGCGGACACGCTGTTCATCGCGACGGCGGGCGCCGACGGCCTGCTCGATGTCAGCCACCGGGGCGGCCGACGCGGCTTCGCGGAACTCGAAGGCGACACGATCCGTATCCCGGACTTTGTCGGTAACAGCATGTTCAACACGCTCGGCAATCTCGTGCTCGACGGCCGAGCCGGGCTTTGCGTGCCCGACTTCGACTCCTCCGCCCAGTGGCTGCTGACGGGCCGGGCGGTCGTCCGCTTCGACGTCGCGGAAGCGGCCGACAGGACCGGTGGCACGCGCCGCTGGATTGAGTTCATGCCCGAGCGCTGGGCGATGCGGCCGTTGAACGTCAGCCGCACGTGGACGTTCGTCGAGAGCTCCCCGTACAACCCCTAGCGTGACGCGGACCCCTCGCCCCCGACCGGTCGTGACGACGGCGGTCGGCCGAGTTGCACCGTGGCGGTAAGGCCGATCTGGCGCGGATCGCCGAGCTGCAGGAACGCCTGGTTCGGGAAATCGGGTGGAACGAGGCCAAAGAAAAAGCCGTTCTGCGCGTAGCGTGTGTTGAACGCATTCCGGATCCAGCCGCTGACGGCCCAGCTGCCGCGCTGGTAGCCCAGTCGCGCGTTGGTGAGCGCGTAGGCCTTCGAGCTCTGGGCGTCGCTCGTGTAGTAGTAGAAGCTGCCGATGGCCGAGCCGTCGACGCGGACGAAGGCACCCGACGGATGCGCGTAGTCGAGTGACACCGACGCCTTGTAACCGGGCGCGAACGGCTGGGCCCGACCACCCAGGGCGGGCAGCGTCGGCGGAAGGTCGTTCGCGAGGTACCGGGCACGGAGCAGGGAGCCGGTGACCGAGAGCTGCCAGCGGGGGCTGATCCGCCACCGGCTGTCCACCTCGAGACCGAGGTTCTCACCGCTGCCGGCGTTCTGCGTGTAGAAGACGTAGTCCAGCGGGTTCGTCTGCTGCAGCTGTTGCGATGTGTAGACCTGCATGCGGTGGCGACGCATGTAGAACAGGGCGGACTCCACGTGCAGGCGCCCGTGGGCGAGATCGCCCTTCAGGCCCGCCTCGGCGTTCCACAGCGACTCCGGTTGGTATTCGCGTTGCTCCTCGAGCAGCCCCGAGCCGACGTTGAATCCGCCGCCCTTGTAGCCACGGGACACGGTGCCGTAGGCGCGAAGGCGCGGTCCGAGGGCGTGGCTACACGACAGGTTGAGGCCCAGCATGTCATTGGTCTCGGTGGGAAACGGCGCCCCGCCGTCGGCCGTGTCCGAGTAATCCGCGGTGCGACGCTCGACCCGAAGGCCGGCCGAGACGGCGCTGCCATTTCGAAAATCGCGATCGACCGAGCCGTAGAGGGCCACGGTTCGGGCGACGTACTCGCTCGAAAGCGCGCTACCGCCCGTGCCCGGACCGCCCGTGGGCCCCGCGTCAAAGGCCTGCCACGTGAACGCCTGTGAATCCGCTTCGCGAAGGCGCGACAGGTAGAGTCCTGCAATCCAGCGCAGCGGATCGGTGGAGTCGTCCGGCGACACGCTGCCGATCCGCAGGTCCTCGGTGAGCGTTCGTCGTTCACGCGTGTCGCTCTGAAAGTAATCGTACGGCGCGTACCCGGTGGTCGCCAGCCAGTACGCGTCGTTACCCCAGTCGCCATCGAACGAATAGGTCGATCGCAGGCGCACCGCGCTCGTCACGCTCGTGAAGCGCACGCCACGGTCTGCCGCCTCAAGCCTCAGGCTTGTTGCATCCGAGACCTGCGCATCCCGGCCCGGCTGGTTGGTGTAGGTGGTGCGGGTGTTGTCCACCGACCACGCGTCGTAGCCGTTGTTGAGATTGACGTGCATCAGGACGAGGTCGGCGGAGAGGCCGTTCGCAAGCGTCCAGCGAAGTTTGCCGCGCAGCGTCTCTTCGTTAAGTCCGTTGGTCGAATCGCTGTTGAGGTAGGCGTTGTGGCGAAAGCCGTCACTGCGGTACTTCTGCCCGACGAGACGCCAGCCGGACGCGCCGTCGTCCGTGCCGTTGCCGACGACGAGGCCTGCGGAGCGGGTGTTGTACGTCGCGCCGGTGACCTCGCTGCGCAGCTCGAACCGATCGCCGGGATTGGCGGTGCGGACACTGATGAGTCCGGCCAGCGCGTTGGCGCCGTGGGTCGTGCCCTGCGGGCCGCGCAGCACGTCGATCTGCTCGGTGTCGAACAGCGTGGCAGGCATGCCCGCGCCCGAAAAATCGATGCCGTCGATGAGAAAACCGACGGACGGATTCGGTGCGCCCTGGTACTGCTCGACCTCGCCGACGCCGCGCAACTGGAAAAAGCGCGGCCGCGACGTGCCCGAGGCCCAGTTCAGGTCCGGAATCAGGCCGAGCACGTCCTCGAAGTGCTGCACGCCGGCGGATCGCAGCGTCTGCTCGTCCAGTACCGTCACGCTCTCGGGAAGCCTGACCGACGCCGTCGGCCGCAGCGTGCCGGTAACGAGGATCTCGTCCAGCGCAGTCTCGGCGGGACCCGTGGCATCGCGGGCATCGGGGGTATCGAGGGCGCCGGCCCGTGTTGCCGGCATGATCAGGATGAACAGCAGTAACTGCCGTAACGGCTTCAGCATCCACCTGCTCCCTACGCCGGTACTAACCGGATCAGGTTCAACGGGTTCGCGACACGCGTCGCGTCTCAGGTCTCCGCGAGACCACCCCAAGGCGTTTAAGTTTTGAGCGTAGAGGAGTCACCCCGGCAATTCAAGCAAGGTCGTGCGTCGCGGAACGGCGAGTGCGCGGGATCACCATCGCTGGCGGGCAGGCCCTGCCGCCGCGCCGATCGAGTCCGTTGCTGCAGGCCGGCCCTGCCAGGAATCGCGTCACACGGGCATGGCCAGCACGGCCTCAGGTCAGTGACGCCTTCAGCAGGGCAAGCAGCCGGCTCCAGGCCTTCTCCGCCTGGTCGTGGTGGTAGACCCTCGAATCCGTCGGGCACCAGCCGTGCTGGGTACCGGCATAGACCTCGATGTCTGCCGGCCGCTGGTTGTCGCTGAAGGCCTTGCGCAGCACGGTCTTGGCGTCAGGTTCGCGCTGGTCGTCGTTCTCGGCGATGGCGATCAGGAAGTGCGCCTTCGTCGACGGAATCAGTCGGTGCGGGCTGTCCGGCTGGTCGGTCACGAGGCCGCCGCCGTGGAACGTGGCCGCCGCGCCGACCCGGGCCGGTGCGGCCGCCGCGGTCCGAAACACCAGCGGGCCGCCCATGCAGTAACCGGTGGTGCCGATCCTGCGCCGCGTGTCGACCGAGGGCTGGCTGTCGAGGTAGGCGATGAACGCTGCGGCATCCACGGCCACGGTCTGCGGCGTCAGGGACCCGGCGAGCGCCATCAGCGCGGCACGGGTCGGCGGATCGCTGAAGTCCGGGTGCTCGGGCGCCGTCGGCGCGCGCTGGGTGCGGTAGAAGGGATTGACGACCAGGACGGCGTAACCCGACGCGGCGAGGCGGGTCGCCATCGCCTTGAACGCCGGGCGCAGGCCGAAGATGTCCGGCCAGATCAGGACCCCCGGGTGCCTGCCGGTGGCCGGATGGACGAAGTACGCGTCCGCGGTACCGTCGGCGGTCTTGATGTCGACGTCGGCACCGGCGGTGTCCGCGCTGGCGCCGAGGCCCGGGAAGGAGGCCAGCACGCCGGCGCCGAGGGCCATGGCGGTAAAGCCGCGGCGCGTCACGTCCGACGCGCGTGCCGCGAACTCCTCAAAGTCGTCCTCTGCACACATCGGCGATCCTCCTCACGCTCGCGACCCTCTTGGTGTCACCGGACCCGGTAGCACGGGCCCTGAATCCATGATCGCGCGACCGTGAGGTCAGGATCAACCGGCACGCCGAGCCCGTGCTCGACGCGTCCGGCGCTACGCCGTGACGGTCACGCCCTTCCAGAACGCGACGCGCCCGCGGATTTCCTTGGCCGCGTCCTTGGGCTCCGTGTAAGACCACGCGGCGTCGACGTTTTTTTCGCCGCCGACGGTCAGCGTGTAGTAGTTCGCGGTGCCCTTCCACGGGCAGACGCTGGTCCGGCTGCTCGGTTCCAGCAGCGCGGCATTGACCGAGGCGAGCGGGAAATAATGGTTGCCTTCGACGACCACCGTGTCCGCCGATTCCGCAATCACCGTGCCGTTCCATATCGCTTTCATCGTGACTGATCCTCCGCTGCCTTCGGTCGGCGCGCGTTGCCGGCCGTTACCGCGATACTCGACGTCGAGTGTGTCAGACGTCGACCGGGAAAAGAACCGACGACCGGCGTCAGCGGACCGCGCACTCGCGCGCGGCCAGTGCCTGCAGCACCTCGCCCGTCCGGTCGTTGGCGACGAACGTGGCGACCTCGAGGTGCTGGCGATTCCAGTCGGCCGGCAACGGGATGTCGCGCGCAAATGTCACCTGGCCGCTGGTGAGTGCGATCGGCCCGTAGAACGCGCGCACCACGTGGTCGTGCGCCAGCGTGCTGCCGCCGTTCTCGCCACGGGTGACCCGCGACGACAGGCCGTTCTCGGTCAGCGCCACGTACAGCGCGGCCGGCGCCGCGGCCGAGCGTGCCGAGGCGGTGACGGCCAGCGAGCCGGATGCCGTCGGGCGGGCCTCGATGCGGATGTCCGCCGCCGCGGGCGTGCCGTTGACCTGGCGCACCGACTCCTGGAGGCCGCCGCGCCACGAGCGCAGTTCCCGGCCGCCGACGAAAAACTGCGGCGTGTAGACCGTCCGCTGGTGGTTGAGGTCCACCAGCAGTGACTGGCGGTCGTTGAAGCGGCGCTGCGCGAACGGGTCCTTCCAGCCGATCGAGTCCCAGTAGTCGACGTGCAGTGACAGCGGCACGACGTCGGCGCGCGCGTCGAGCGAGCGGGGCAGCTGACTGAGTTGCTGATCGGCCGGCGGGCAGCTCGAGCAGCCTTCGGAGGTGTAGAGCTCGATCAGCGCGGCGCGCGTGGGCCCGCTCTCGACCTGGCAGGCGGCCGCGCTGTCCACGTGCCAGGCGAGCGCGGCGCCCGCGACGACGAGGCCCAGACGACGGATCAGCGGGGGTGTGGTGGTGCTCATGCCAAAGTAGACCGCCCGACCGGTGCGTTTATCACACGGGGCGATGCCGGTCGGGCCCGCGGTCGGGTCCGTCCGGTCGGGTCCGTCCGGTGGCGTCGTCCTGGAGGCGCGGGGTCGTTTCGGTACACTTTGCGGTCTCGCACGTACGGCAAGCCTCGGAGCGCCCTCATGCACGACGGTAACGACCAGTCGCCCGGCGACCCTCCGGACGCGATGGCGTTCGGACGGGCCATCCCGCCGGGCCTTGGCATCAACCTGCTGGTGCGCTCGGTCGCGGACGCGGTGGCCTTTCAGACCACGGTGCTGGGTGCGCGGGCCGACTACGTCGAGGAGCACTTCGCGGTGCTCTGCGCGGTGGGCAGTCGCTGGCTACTGCATGCGGACTGGTCGTACCGGCGGCATGCACTGCGCGGTGCCGTGGAAGGCGTGCTCGCCCGCGGTGCCGGCGTCGAGCTGCGG
>CAITAM010000341.1 GCA_903890265.1 uncultured Pseudomonadota bacterium
CCCGCGAATCCCGCGCCGACTACCTCGCGCTCTTCGCGCCACTGCGTGACCGCTACGACGTCCTCTTGATGGACAACCGCGGCACGGGCCGCTCAGGGGCAATCGACTGCCCCGACCTGCAGCGCCCCGACGCGGTGCTGTCGGTCGATGCCGTTGCCGCGTGCGGCGCGTACCTCGGTCCCGCCGCACCGCTCTACAGCACGAGCTACGCGAGCGACGACCTCGCCGCCATCCTCGACCGGCTGCGCATCGAGCGCATCGCGCTCTACGGCGACTCGTACGGCACGTTCACGGCGCAGACGTTCGCCGTGCGCCACCCCTCCCGGCTCGAGGCCCTCGTGCTCGACGGGGCGTACCCCCTCGACGGCCCGGATGCCGCCTGGGTCAGCCACTACGCCCCGGCGATGCGCGACAAGTTCCGCCTCGCCTGCGCCCGATCGGCGCGCTGTGCCGTGACCGGGGCCGATGCGCTCGCGCCCCTGAAAAGCGTGCTGCAGCAGTTGCGTGCGGAGCCTCACCCCGTTGAAGGCCCGGACGCCGGCGGTAACAAGGTCACGCTGCGCGCCGATGCGAGCGCACTCGCCACGGTGCTTTTCGGTGCCGCGCCCGCACTCCCGACCCTGCGCGAAAGCCAGGCGGCGGCCGTCGCCTACCTCGCCGGTGATACGCGACCGCTCGTCCGGTTGCTCGCGGAAGCGCACGGTGCGGTCGACTCAAGGACCGACGACGGCGACAGCCGGGTCTACAGCGCCGGCGCGGCCGCTGCCGTCATGTGCAGCGACGCGCCGCAGATCTTTGACATGCGCGAGGAGCCCGCGACGCGGCTGCGCGAGGCGGAGGCGACCCTCGCCGCGCGCGAACGGGCGCTGCCCGAGGCCTACGCGCCATTCACCTACGCCGAGTACCGCGGCATGCCGCTCGACTACGCCTTCCTCGACCAGTGCGTGAAGTGGCCGGCGATCTCCGCCGAACGCCAGGCCGACTTACGTGGACCCGCGCCGCGGATCTACCCCGAGGTACCGGTGCTGGTGTTGTCCGGCGACCTCGACGACATGACGAGCGTCGCCGAGGGCGCACGCGCGGCCGCCGACTTCCCGCGCGGCCATCAGGTGGTGCTGAAGAACAGCCTGCACGTGAATGCCCTGCCACGGGGACGCAGCCCCTGTGCCGCGACGCTGGTCCGCCGCTTCCTGCAAACGGGCTCGCCCGGCGACGAGTCGTGCAAGGACACGGTGCCGGCCGTTCCGCTGGCGGGCCCCTTCGTCCGCCAGTTTGATGCCATCGAGCCGGCCGCGCTGCGCACGGGTCACGCCTCCGCACACGAACTGCGGCTCCTCGCGGCGGCGGCGGCCACGGCCAGTGACGTGCTCGCGCGTGCCCACGAGACGACGACCGGCCGCGGTGTCGGCCTGCGCGCCGGCGACTTCACCGTCACCGACACGCCGACGCGCAGGACCGTGCAACTCACGGGCGTCCGCTGGGCGGAGGACCTTGAAATTGGCGGCGTGGCCACGTCATCGCAGCAAGGGAAGTCCGTGCACGCCGATCTGACAGCCTCGAGTCCGCACGGTGAGCCGCACGCCGCGGGCGGCCACGACGCGTGCGGCGACGTCCGCGTCACGCTCGACTGGCGCACCGATTCCGATCACGCGATCGTTCGTGCCCGCTTCGGGGGCAGGAACGTCACCGCCGATACGCCGTTTCCTTATTGACCTTCGGTCGCCGACCGACCAACAAGCCGCAAGTGAGGTGTTCCGTGACCGACCGTACCGACCTGAAGCCGAAATCGCCCAGTGCACGGCGTGACTGCCTTGCGCTCGTGACCTCCGCCGTCCTCGCGAGCGCGGCGGCGTCCGCGCAGCAGCAGGGGCCCTCCTCCACCGCACCGTCATCGGGCAGCGGGGCCACGCTTCAGGAGGTCATCGTCACCGCCCAGAAGCGCAGCGAGAACCTGCAGACCGTGCCGATCAGTGTGCAGGCCTTCGACACCAAGAAACTGGAGGAGCTGAAGGTCACGGACTTCAACTCGATCGCCCGTTACCTGCCCAGCCTGTCGTTCACGACGTTCGGGCCCGGTCAGGCCCAGCTTTACTACCGCGGCGTCACCAACGGCAGCGACGGCAGCCGCACGGGCTCCGTGCCCATGGTCGGCATTTACCTCGACGAACAGCCCGTTACGACCATCGGCAACTCCCTCGACCTGCATATCTATGACATGGCGCGCATCGAGGGCTTGGCAGGCCCCCAGGGCACCCTGTTCGGCGCCAGTTCGATGGCGGGCACGCTGCGCTACATCACCAACAAGCCCGACCACAAGGGCCTCTACGGCGGATTCGACGTGTCCGCGACGCGCACCAAGCACGGCGGCACCGGTGAAAAGCTGGAGGGCTTCATCAACGTCCCCTTGAGCGACAACACGGCGATCCGTCTCGTTGGCTGGGGCGAGCGGGACGCGGGCTTCATCAACAACGTCCGCGCGCCAGCAGGTCAGTTTTTCCCGACGTCCGGGGCGCCGCACGACAATGCCGCCTACGTCGAGAACGAGTACAACAAGATCGGCACCAGTGGCGGCCGTGCGCTGCTCAAATTTGATCTCAACGACGCCTGGACGTTCACGCCGGGCGTGACCTACCAGAAGCAGGGCGCGCCCGGTTCGTTCGGCTACCAGCCCTCGTACGGCGACCTCAACGTCGTCCAGTACGGCCCCAACCGCAACGACGACCAGTGGTACCAGTCCTCGCTCACCGTCGAAGGCAAGATCGGCAATTTCGACCTGACCTATTCAGGCGGCTACCAGCGGCGCACGATCGACAACACGTTCGACTACTCCGATTACTCGTACGGCTACGACGTCTACTACGCCAACAACCCGGCGGCCTTTGGCAACCTGTTTACCGACAACAGTGGCAAACCGATCAATCCGTCCCAGTACGTCATCAGCCACGACCTTTTCAACAAACGCACGCACGAGCTTCGGCTGTCGTCGCCACAAAACGAGCGCGTACGTTACGTGGTGGGCCTCTTCTACCAGAAGCAGGACAACATCACGGCGTCGCGCTACCTCGTGACCGGCCTCAGTGACTTCGATTCGATCACGGGGCAACCCGGCGTCCACTACCTCAACAACGTCACCCGTTACGACACCGATCGCGCCGCGTTCACCCAGTTCGACGTGGACCTGACGGACAAGCTGACCCTGACCGCTGGCGGACGGATATTTGACTACCGCGAGTCGGTCAATGGCTTCTTCGGTTTCGGCCAGGTGGGCGGCTTCTACAGCGTGGGCGAGAACAACTGCAGCCCGCTGCCGACGCTCGCCACGGCCAATGCCCAGGTGCCGTGCAAGAATGTCGACACGGGCGCCAAGGGCGGCAAGTACACCGACAAGTTCACGCTGAACTACAAGATCGACGGCGACCACCTGGTCTATGCCACCTACTCGACGGGCTTCCGGCCGGGCGGCATCAACCGCAACCCGACGATCGCGCCGTACAAGCCGGACTACCTGTCGAACCTCGAGGTCGGCTGGAAGACCTCCTGGCTCGAGCGCACCGTGCGCTTCAACGGCGCGCTCTACCGCGAGCAGTGGAAGGACGCACAGTTCGGCGTGTCCGGGCAGTATGCGATCACGCAGCTGCTGAATTCCGGTGGCGCCAACATCAAGGGACTTGAATACGACCTGCAGTGGCTGCCGGTCGACGGGCTCACCCTCTCCACGTCGGGCAACTACCTGTTCGAGCACAAGATGAGCGCGGCCTCGTGCCAGGACGCGCCGGACGGCCCGAACTGCTTCCTGAACACGCCGCGGACGTCCCCGCCGCTGGACAACATCCTCGCCCCGGCCGGCACGACGACGCCGGTCGCGCCAAAGTTCAAGGGCTCGCTCACCGCGCGTTATGACTTTACCGTGCAGAACTTCAAGTCCCACGTGCAGGCCAGCGGCAGCTACCAGACCGAAGTCATTCCGGTCCTGTCGGTCGCGGACGCCGCCATTCTCGGTCCAGATCGG
>CAITAM010000342.1 GCA_903890265.1 uncultured Pseudomonadota bacterium
GACCCGTCGCCGGGCCCGGGAATCGGGCATCGACCTCGCCGCGGTGCCGGGGTCGGGCCCCGGCGGGCGCATCACGCGTGACGACGTCGCGGCGGCGGCACTGGGGCCGCAAACCGCGAGCCGTGCGGCCCCGGTGGTCGCCGACGACGCCGCGACCACCGAGATCAAGGTGATCGGCGTGCGTCGCGTCATTGCCGAGCGGATGAGCGAGGCGAAGCGCACCATCCCGCACTTTTCGTATGTCGAGGAGGTCGACATCACGGAACTCGAGGCGCTGCGCAGCCACCTCAATACGCGGCAGGCGCCCGGCCTGTCCTACAGTTACCTGCCGTTTCTGGTGCTCGGGCTCGTCCAGGTACTGAAGGAGTTTCCCCAGTGCAACGCGCTCTACGACGCCGCGCGCGGGGTCATCGTGCGCCACCGCGCGGTGCACGTCGGCATCGCCACCCAGACCCCGGACGGCCTGAAAGTCCCGGTCGTGCGCCATGCCGAGCGCCTGACCCTCGAGGCCGCCGCCGCCGAGATTCGCCGCGTGGCCGACGCCGCGCGGCAGAACCTCGCCCAGCGCACCGAACTCTCCGGCTCGACGATTACCGTGACGAGCCTCGGCCGGCTGGGCGGCATCGCCTCGACCCCGGTCATCAACGCACCGGAAGTGGCCATCATCGGGGTCAACAAGGCCGTCGAGCGGCCCGTGGTGCACCGGGGAGCCGTCGCCGTGCGGCTGATCATGAATCTGTCATCGTCCTTCGACCACCGCTTCGTCGACGGCTACGACGCCGCGGCCATGATTCAGGCACTCAAGGAACGGCTGGAACACCCGGCACGAATCTTTATGCCGTAGTAAGGTAGCGCCTCAGCGGTGCCCGGCACGCGACCGGCTGCAGGGCGCCGTCCCGATCCACGTCCGCCTGGAATTCCGAGTGCCATGACTTCGCTGCCCGCCGCCACGACCGCCCCGACCGCCACGCCCACGCCCCGACCGGCGTTCGGTACCGTACTCGCCCGCCGCATGGGGGTCGTTCGCTTCGAGAACGGCCGCTGGGGCGAGCCCTCGGTCGAGGCCACCGCACCGCTGACGCTGAGCCCGGCCGCCCACGTGCTGCATTACTCCAGCACCTGTTTCGAGGGCCTGAAGGCGTACCGCTGGGCCGACGGCTCGCTCAACGTGTTCCGTCTGGACAAGCACATCGCGCGGATGCGCCAGAGCGCGCGCCATCTCGTGTTGCCGGAACCGGATCCGGCGCTGCTCGACGGCCTGATCCGCGCGGTGGTGCGCGCGGTCGCGGACGAAGTGCCGGAGGCGCCGGGCGCACTGTATTTGCGGCCGCTCCTCATGGGAACGATGCCGAACATCGGCGCCGCGGCAACGCCGAGCGATGAGGCGACGCTGCTCGTGCTCGCGAGTCCCGTGTGGGACTATTTCAGCGGCGGCATGAAGCCACTGCGGATCTTCGTCGACGACAAGAACAGCCGCACCGCCTCGCACCTTGGCATGGTCAAGACCGGCGGTAACTACGCGGCGGCGATGATGCCGACCCTCGAGGCACGCACGCGTCATCGGGCGGACCAGGTGCTGTTCTGCCCGGGCGGCACGGTCCAGGAAACGGGCGCGGCCAATTTCCTGCTGCTGCAGAAAGAGCGGATTCTGACCCGAAGCCTCGACCCGTCGTTCCTGCACGGGGTCACGCGCGCCTCGCTGCTGGCCCTTGCCCGGGATCTCGGCTACGCCGTCGAGGAGCGTCCCTTCACGGTGGCGGAGATGCTGCGCTGGGCGGAGCACGGCGAGGCTGCCCTGTCCGGCACCGCCGCCGTGCTGACCGGCGTCGGTACGCTCATCCACGAGAACCGGGAGTATCCGGTTGCCGGCGGCAACGTGGGTCCCGAGACGCTCAGGCTGCGCGCGGCGCTCGTCGCCGTCCAGCGCGGCGAAGCGCCCGACCGCCACGGCTGGCTGACACGCGCCTGATGGCGCCCGTCGGCCGCGATGCGGCCGACGCTCCTTCCACTTCCATCTCCCGGTGCAGTCACCCATGACGACGCGCAAGAATTTCGGCAGTGACAACGTCACGCCGATGGCTCCGCAGATCCTCGCCGCACTCGCCGCGGCCAGCCACGACCCGCTGCACTCCTACGGCGACGATCCGTACACGAAGCGTCTCGGCGAGCTCCTGAACGAGGTCTTCGGGCGCGAGGTCATCGCGTACCCCGTGACCACGGGCACGGCGGCCAATGCGCTCGCGCTCGGCACGATGACGCCGCCGTTCGGCGCGGTGCTCTGTCACGAAACGGCGCACATCGTGACCGATGAATGCGGTGCACCCGAGTTCTACACGGGCGGCGCGAAACTCATCGGTATCCCGGGTGCCGCCGGCAAGATCCGTCCTGCCGACATTACCGAGAAAGTGGACTTCGCCGCCGCAATGGGCGTGCACCACGTGGTACCGGCCTCGGTCAGCCTGACGCAGGCCACCGAGTGGGGCACCGTGTACACCGTCGATGAACTTACCGCGCTGTCGGCCGCGGCGCATGCCAAGGGGCTCACGGTGCACATGGACGGCGCACGCTTTGCGAACGCGGTCGCGAGTCTGAACGCCACACCGGCCGAGTGCACGTGGCGCGCGGGCATCGACGTGCTGTCCTTCGGTGCCACCAAGAACGGCGCGATGGCGGCCGAGGCGGTGGTGTTCTTCGAGCCCTCGCTCGCACGCGAATTCGAATCACGCCGCAAGCGTGCAGGGCACCTGTGGTCGAAGATGCGCTACCTGAGCGCCCAGCTCGTCGCGTACCTCGAGCACGACCTCTGGCTCGGCCACGCGCGCCACGCCAACCGTTTGGCCGGCCTCCTGTCGCGCGAGCTTGCCGCCCTGCCGGGGGCCTGCCTCGCCGCACCGACCGAGGCCAACGAGGTCTTCATCGGCCTGCCCGACCCGCTGATCGGCGCGCTCGAGGCGGATGGGTTCGAGTTCTACCGCTGGCCGGCGCCGCCCGGCCACGAGGGCACGGTCATCCGGCTCGTCACCTCCTTCGACATGAAGGACGAGGACGTGGCCGCCTTCATCGCCGCGGCCCGTCGCCACGCCGGCGTGACCGGCTAGCGCCTCATCCCGAGCGCTGCCCGATGACACCCGAGGAGTTCCGCCGCGCCGGGCACGCCCTGATCGAGGCGATCGCGGCTTACCGGGAGGAGCTCGGCACCGGGGCCCTGCCGGTGCAGGCGACCGTCCGTCCCGGCGAGATCCGCGCCCGCCTGCCGCGCGAGGCACCCGAGCAACCGGAGACGGCGGACGCCATCTGGGCCGACGTCGAAACGGTCCTGAAGCCCGGCATCACGCACTGGCAGCACCCGTCGTTCTTCGGTTACTTCCCGGCCAACGCCGCCCTCGGCAGCGTGCTCGGCGATCTCCTGAGCTCCGGTCTCGGGGTCATCGGTCTCAGCTGGCAGTCGGCGCCGGCGCTGACGGAACTCGAGATGACCGTCCTCGCGTGGATGCAGCAGCTCCTCGGGCTCGATGCGGCGTTCTCGGGCGTGATCCAGGACACCGCCTCGACCGCTTCACTCGTGGCACTGCTGTGCGCGCGCGAGCGGACTACCGACTACCTCGGTGCCGGCGGCGGCCTGCAGACCGCCCCCGCGCCCCTCGTCGTCTACACCTCGGCCCAGGCCCACAGCTCGATCGAAAAAGCCGCCGTGCTGGCCGGCTTCGGCCGCCACCACGTGCGCTCCGTACCGACCGACGGGCAGTTTGCGCTCGACCCGGCGGCGCTCGCCACCCTGATCGCGGCCGACCGGCGGGCGGGCCTCGTGCCCTGCGCGGTCGTCGCGACCACCGGCACGACGGCCACCACCGCCATGGATCCGATCGCGTCGATCGCCGACATCGCGCGCCGCGAGCGGCTGTGGCTGCACGTGGACTCGGCGATGGCCGGTGCCGGGATGATGCTGCCGGAGCTCAGGCACCACTGGGCAGGCATCGGCCAGGCCGACTCGATCATCGTCAACGCGCACAAGTGGCTCGGCGCCGTGTTTGACTGCACGCTCTACTACGTACGCGACCCCGAGCATCTGGTCCGCGTGATGTCGACCAATCCGAGCTACCTGCAAAGCGCCGTCGACGGCGACGTCGTCAACTACCGCGACTGGGGCGTGCCGCTCGGTCGGCGCTTTCGCGCCCTGAAGCTGTGGTACCTGCTCAGGCTCGAAGGCGCCGAGCGGCTGCGGGCCAGGCTTCGGCGCGACCTCGCGAACGCGCAGTGGCTCGCGCGGACGCTGGCCGCCCTGCCGCACTGGGAAATCGTGGCGCCCGTGGCGCTGCAGACCGTCTGCGTCCGCCACGCACCGCCCGGGCTCGACGCCGCCGAGGTCGATGCGCATACGCAGGCCTGGGCCGCCCGCCTGAACGCGTCCGGTGCCGCCTACGTCACCCCGGCGCGGGTCGACGGCCGCTGGATGGTCCGGCTCTCGGTCGGCGCCGAGCTGACCGAGCGGGTGCACGTCGAGGCGCTGGTCGCCTCCCTCACCGACGTCACCCGCCGTCCCTGACCCCGTCGGCCGCTACTTGGTGGCGTTCCACACCGCGAGCAGCTCCGGCGAGGCCTGGGCGCGCACCCCGTTGTCGGTCAGGATTTCCTCGGTCGCGGCCGCCATCTCCTGACGCTTGAATACCAGCGTTTCGCTGACGCGGCGCTCGAACTCGATGACCACGAATTCGTCCTTGAGATCGCGCAGCGTCTCGACCAGGTGCTTCAGGCTGCGGATGCGTGTGCCGTTGACGGCGTAGACCACCTCGCTGGTCGGGTTCGAGTACCCGGCCGCGACCTTGTGCGGGAAAAAGGGCGAGGTCACCACGACGAGTTCCTGCCGCTCGGCACTCGGTGAATCACCCCGCCGCGTCACGATCGGGCTGCCCATGATGGCGAGCAGCGACGTGATCTGCGGATTGCTCATCACGGAACCGGCGTACTGCGAGTCGACCGCGGAAAACACCAGCGGACCGTAGATGAAATACGGCGCGTAACCGCCGCGGTTGTCCGGAATCAGCAGCGGGAATTCGCGGGCCGTCGGTACCTGCAGCGTCTCGACCTTGCCGCCGCGGATCACGGTCATCGGCACCCGCTCATCCTTCGTCGCGTTCTGTACCTGGTAGAGAAAACTCACCCGGAGGTTCGCGCCGAGCCTGATCATGCCCTGATCATCGATCGGCGAATCGCCGATCCTGGTGATCACGTCCCACTGCTTGAGACCACCGGGCTGGTCCGTGCGGTAGTCGCGCCGGACGATGATGCCGGACACGGCCTTGTCGAGGTGAAGGTAGGCGCGCAGCGCGGGGTTCTCGAGCGTCTGCACTTCGAGGCGCACGCCGGGCTTGCCGTCGTAGTGGCCGTCCGCGATGTCCTTGAGGAAGAGTTCGATCTCTTCGTTGGGGATGATGTAGCCGATGTTCTGCGCTGCACCGAGGTGGCTGAAGGCGAGGCCGATCATCTGGTTGCCGGAGATCGCCGGGCCGCCGCTGTTGCCGGGATTGATCGCCGCATCGATCTGGATTCTCAGCCCCGACGTCTGGTAGCCGTACACGACGAACTCGATACGCGACACGATCCCCTTGGTGATCGACAGCGCGGACCCGCCGGTCGGGTAGCCGTAGGCGAGCACGGCGTCCTTGATTTCCGGCAGCCGGCTGGCGCGCGGCAGCGGCGGATGGGTCTTGAAGAAGCTCTCGTCGTCGAGCTTGAGAACCGCGAGGTCAATGCCCGGCGCGATCGCCACCACCTTGGCGGCGATCTTGTCACCCGCCTGGTTGGCCTGGATCTCGACCTGGCTCGCGTACAGCACCACGTGCGCGTTGGTGAGAATCCGGTTGCCCTCGATCACGACACCCGAGCCCGTGAGTTCGGATGGCGCCTGCTTGGTCCACGGCTTGTAGGGATCGGGGCTGCGGGCGGTCGTGAACACCTTGACGACGCCGTTCTCGAGCGGGTCGGTCGCGGCGTCGGCCCGGCCGGTGACGAGGCCGCCGGTGCCGAGAACGAACAGGACGAGCAGTCCGTTGAGGAGCGCGGTGGCGAAGCGGCGACGGCGGAACATAGTGGAACCCTTCATCCTGCGGTGGGACGGCATCTACGCGTTATCATTCTGACACAGGCCAACCGGCCGCTGGCGTTCGGATAGGACCCGCTCGCTGGCAAACCGAGGTACTGCCACCGCTCAGGGAGTCCGCCATATGCCCTTGTTTCGTTCACGGCCGGTCGCCCGGCACCGCACGGTCCCGCTTGTCGGCGTCCTCATGACCGTCCTTTCAGCAACGGCCCACGGAGGTCCCGTGACGACACCGCCGACCGATCCCTACCTCTGGCTCGAGGACGTCGATGGCGAGCGTGCCATGACGTGGGTCAGGGCCGAGAACCAGAAGACCGTCGGCGAACTGGCCGCCGATCCGCGCTACGCGCCGTTTCTCGCCGAGGCAACCGCGATTGCCGAGCATCACGATCGGTTGCCCTACCCGCGCCTGATCGGTAACCGGGTCTACAACTTCTGGCAGGACGCGACCCACGTGCGCGGCCTGTGGCGGCAGACGTCCGTGGCTGACTACCTCGCCGACGCACCGGGCTGGACGGCCGTGCTCGACCTTGACGCGCTGGCGACGGCCGAGAGCGCGAACTGGGTCTGGCATGGCGCGGATTGCGATCCGTGGCAGCAGACGCGCTGCCTCGTGCAGCTGTCGGATGGCGGCGAGGACGCGGTCACGGTCCGGGAATTCGATCTCGCGAGCAACCGCTTCCCTGCCCATGGATTCCAATTCGGCAAAGGCAAGCAGAGCGTCGCCTGGGCAACCCCGGACAGCGTGTACATCGCCCGCGAATGGGGGCCGGGAACCCTGACCAGCTCCGGCTACCCGTACGTGGTCAAGCGCGTACGGCGCGGCGAGTCGCCCGACCAGGCGGTCGAGGTTTTTCGCGGTGCCCCGGCGGACGTGCTGGTCCAGCCGGTGACGTACCGTGACGGCGCGGGTCACGTGCTGACCGTGATCACGCGTGCCCTCAGCTTCTTCGCCAACGAGTTCTACGTGCCGACCGCGCACGGCACGGTGCGCCTCGCACTGCCGCAGAAGTGCTCGCTCGAGACCCTCGCCGCCGGCCAGGCGGTCTTCCAGCTCAAGGAAAGCTGGACGCATCGCGGCCACACGTACCCTGCCGGCGCGCTGATCGGACTGGCCCTCGACTCGCTCGCGACGCAGGCCGCGGACCCGCGCCCGGTCGTGGTCTGGACGCCGGGCCCCCGGCAGTCCGTGGGCGAGGTCGCGGGGACACGCACCGGGCTGCTGCTCACGTACCTCGATAACGTCCGTGGCCGCGCGGCGTTCCTGTCGCGCAGCGGCCGTGACCGCTGGTCGGCAGCGCCGCTCGCGCTGCCCGACAACAGCGCGATCGAACTCGCCTCGGTGGAGCCCACGGGCGGTTCCGCGTTCTTCACCGTGACCGGCTTCCTGCAGCCGGTATCGCTCTGGCAGATGCCGCACCCGGGTGCGACGCTGACCAAGGTCAAGAGCACTCCGCCGCTCTTTGACAGCGACCGGCTCGTCGTCGAGCAGCGCAGCACCGCGTCCGTCGACGGCACGGACATTCCGTACTTCATCGTGCATCGCGCCGACCTCAAGCTCGACGGCAGCAACCCGACCATTCTCGACGCGTACGGCGGCTTCGAGGTGTCGATGACCCCGTACTATTCCGGAACGCGGGGCAAGCTCTGGCTCGAACGGGGCGGCGTGTACGTGCTGGCCAACATCCGTGGCGGCGGCGAATTCGGGCCCGCCTGGCACGAGGCAGGCCTCAAGACCCAGCGGCAGCGCATCTACGACGACTTCCGTTCGGTGGCCGAGGACCTGATCCGTCGCGGCGTCACGAGCCCCCGCCGGCTTGGTATCGAGGGCGGCTCCAACGGCGGGTTGCAGGTGGGCGTGCAGATGACGCAGCACCCCGAGCTCTGGCACGCGGTCGACATTGCCGTGCCGCTGCTCGACATGGTGCGCTACGAGAGCATCGCCGCCGGCGCCTCCTGGGTCGGCGAGTACGGCAGCATGAGCAACCCCGACGAGGCCCGCTTTCTGACCTCAATCTCGCCCTACCACCAGCTGAAGGCGGGGGTGGCGTACCCGAAGGCACTCATCTGGACCACGACCAAGGACGACCGTGTCGGGCCGCAGCACGCGCGCAAGTTTGCTGCCCGGCTCGCCGAGCTCGGCGTCACGTACTATTACTACGAAGTGATCGAGGGGGGCCACGGGGCCGGGGCCAACCTGAAGGAACGCGCCGTCACCACCACGCTTGAAATGGTGTACTTCACGCGGCAGCTCGCGGACTGACCGGTGCGGCCCGTCGCGCGCGGCGCGACGGGCCGCCGGCACTCAGTGCATGTGCAGACCGCCGTTCAGCGAGAAGTCACCGCCCGTCGCGTAGGCGCCCTCGTCGGAGGCGAGCCAGGCGACGATGGACGCGATCTCCTCGGGCGTGCCGAGACGCCGCACCGGAATCGACGCCACGATCTTGTCCAGCACTTCCGGCTTGACGGCCTTGACCATGTCGGTCCCGATGTAGCCAGGCGACACCGTGTTGACCGTCACGCCCTTCGAGGCGACTTCCTGCGCCAGCGCCATCGTGAAACCGTGGATACCGGCTTTCGCCGTCGAGTAATTGGTCTGCCCGAACTGGCCACGCTGGCCGTTCACCGACGAGATGTTGATGATGCGGCCCCAGCCCCGGTCCAGCATGCCGTCGATCACCTGCTTGGTGACGTTGAAGAGGCTGTTCAGGTTCGTGTCGATGACGGAGCGCCACTGCTCCTGGGACATCTTGCGGAAGACGCCGTCACGCGTGATGCCGGCGTTGTTGACCAGCACGTCCACTTCACCGATCTCGGCGCGCACCCGCTCAAACGCCTCCCGCGTCGAATCCCAGTCGGCGACGTTGCCTTCCGAGGCGTGCACGTCATAGCCCTGCGCGCGCATGTCAGCGACCCACCGCTCGCGGCGTGACGAACCCGGCCCGCAGCCCGCAACCACGATGTGACCGGCCTGTGCCAGCCTCTTGCAGAGCGAAGTGCCGATACCGCCCATTCCACCCGTCACGTAGGCTACGCGTCGCGTCACAGTCATGGTGATCTCCAGTCAGCGGGAAGCTCGCTCCATTGTGCCTCATGCGACACCGCGGGTGCCGGTCGATCACGCCGGTCGTCGTGCTGCGATGCATTAGCCGCGGCGCAGCAGCGCGCTCAGTGCGGGCGGTGCGCCTCGAGGCGAAGCCGCACGACGCCGGCCGTATCGCGCAACTCCAGCGCCTCGCCGTTCAGGCGCGCACTGACGGCCGCGCCGAGTGACGCGGTGAAGCGCGCCTCGACCGTCATCGCCGTCGGCGCGCACGCCATGCGAGTCAGCGCGAGTGCGGTGATCTTGAGCGACGTCTCGGCCTGCTCGAAGCGGGCGTTGTACCGGTTGCAGCCGGCAAAGCCCGAGAGCCGCCCGTCCGCGGTGAACTGCAGCGACAGCGGCGCCTCCCCGTCGTGGACGCGGTCACCGTCGACCTCCGTCACCACCCAGTCGGTGCCACCGAGCGGCGGCGCCACGCCGCCGTCGACGGCCTCGGCCGCGGCGAGCGCCACGGTCACGCCGGCAAATGGCCCGCGGGCGGTGAGCGGCCGCTCGCCGCTGTAGAGCACGGTGTCGTTCTGCGTGACGACCGCCCGCACGGCGTAGCGGTGGGTCGGCGCCAGCCGGCCGGTGTCGAGCGGAATCGTGAAGCGCAGGGTCTGCCCGGTCAGCGGCAGGGGCCCGAGAATGCGCAGGCTGCCGAGCACGCGGGCGTCCTCGTCGAGTGCGTCCAGGTCGACCACCGCGACGTCGAACTGGCTGTTCGACGGCAGCGTCGCGTGCGCCGGCAAGGCCACCCGACCGGTCACGGCGGCGGCCGCCCGCGCGCCAGGCGCAACGAGCACGAGCACCACGAGCAGCAGGGCAATGAGACGTCGGGCCATGCGTTCAGACTCCCCGGGACTTCAGTTCACGCGCGATCACAAGCCGCTGCACGTCGGACGTGCCCTCGTAGATCTGGCAGACGCGCACGTCGCGGTAGATCTTCTCGACCGGGAAGTCGCGTACGTAGCCGTAGCCGCCGAACGTCTGCAGCGCGCCGCTGCAAACCGCCTCGGCGGTCTCGGACGCGAACAGCTTGGCCATGCTGGCCTCTTTCAGGCAGGGCTCGCCGGCGTCCTTGCGCGCCGCCGCCGCGAGCGTGAGCTCGGTCGCGGCCTCGAGGCGCGTCGCCAGGTCCGCCAGCCGAAAGCCAACCCCCTGGTGGTCGATGATCGGCTGGCCGAACGCCGTCCGCTCCCGCGCGTAGGCCACGGCCGCCGCGAGGGCGGCCCGCGCCATGCCGACGCTCTGTGCCGCGATGCCGATCCGGCCCGCCTCGAGGTTGGCGAGCGCAATGCGGTACCCGTCGCCTTCGCCACCCAGTCGCTGCTCGTCGGCCACGAAGCAGTCCGTGAACTCGAGCTGGCCGGTATCCGAGGACTGCTGCCCGAGCTTGTCCTCGAGCCGGCTGACCGCAAGACCGGCACTGCCCGCCGGCACCAGAAAGGCCGAGATCCCGCGCTTGCCCTGCGCGGCGTCGGTCACCGCAAAGACAATCGTGACGCCGGCGCAGCGCGCCGAGGTGATGAACTGCTTCGTGCCGTTCAGCCGGTAGCCGCCGGGCACGCGTCGGGCGGTGGTGCGCAGCGCCGAGGCGTCGGAGCCGGCGCCGGGCTCGGTCAGCGCGAAGGCGCCCACCAGGCGGCCACTGGCCAGCGGGCGCAGGTAGTTCGCCCGCTGCGCGTCCGTGCCGATCGACTCGAGGATCGCGCAGACCGGCGCGTTGTTCACGCTCATGAGCGTCGACAGCCCGCCGTCAGCGGCCGCGATCTCGATGAGCGCGAGCGCGTAGGACAC
>CAITAM010000343.1 GCA_903890265.1 uncultured Pseudomonadota bacterium
AGGTCGAGCACCTCGTCACCGATGGCCACGCCCGGCCGCCAGAGCCCGTTCCCGGGGAGGCGAAAGCGACCGAACGGCAGGTTCTGGATCGGAAAATCGGTATCGGCCGCGTTCGCGGACTCGACCCAGCTCTCAAGCGCGCGGTCGTGCGTCCCGTCAACCGCCTCGATCACCCGGCGAATTCCCTGGCATGGAGGAACGCGGCATGCTTCGGCGCGCGCTTGGTCTTCGACCAGTCCTCCAGCATCGCCCACTTCACGGCATCCATCTTGGAGAGCAGCGCCGCTTCGTCAGGGTCCGGGCACGACAGCTCGAGGCGGTGCCCGTTGGGATCGAAGAAATAGATCGAATGGAACAACCCGTGGTCGGTGACACCCAGCACGTCGACCCCACGCGCCTCGAGGTGCGCCTTGTATTCGAGGAGTTCGGCACGATCCCTGACCCGAAAGGCAATGTGCTGGACCCAGGCCGGCGTGTTCGGATCGCGCCCCATGGGCGGCTGCGTCGGCAGCTCGAAAAAGGCGAGCACGTTGCCGCCGCCTGCGTCGAGGAAGACGTGCATGTACGGATCGGGCTCTTTGGTTGACGGCACGAGATCCTCGGCGATGGCCAGCACGAAGTCCATGCCGAGCATCTCCTGGTACCAGAGCACCGTTTCCTTCGCGTCCCGGCAGCGGTACGCGACGTGGTGGATGCGATCGATCTTCATGCAGCCTCCTTCGGTTCAGCCCGGGATACGGGCGCCCACCAGTGACAGCAGCGCAACCATCCCCCGCGGCCGCTCCTAGCTGAGCGCGACCTCAAACGTGCAGCCCGTGCGCTCCCGGACCTGCTCCAGCGTCACGCCGTCCTGCAGCTCACGCAGCACGAGTCCGCCCTCGGGCTTGACGGTAAACACGGCGAGGTCCGTGATGATCATCTCGACCACGCGCCGTCCGGTGAGCGGCAGAGTGCAGGTCTTCAGTACCTTCGGCGTGCCGTCTTTCGCATTGTGCTCCATCAGCACGATCACGCGGCGCACGCCGGAGACGAGGTCCATGGCGCCGCCCGGGCCCTTGACCATCTTGCCGGGCACCATGAAGTTGGCGAGGTCACCCGTCTCCGACACTTCAAGACCGCCGAGAATCGCGAGATCGATGTGCCCGCCGCGGATCATGGCGAAGGAGTCGGAGCTCGAGAAGAAGCTCGCACCGGGTGCCGCGGTGATCGTCTGCTTGCCCGCGTTGATGAGGTCGGCATCGACATCGGCGTCGTCCGGAAACGGTCCGATACCGAGCAGGCCGTTCTCCGACTGCAGCACGACGTTCATACCGGCAGGAATGTGATTGGCGACCAGCGTCGGGATGCCGATCCCGAGGTTGACGTAGTAGCCGTCCTTAAGTTCCTTCGCCGCCCGCCGCGCGAGCATGTCGCGAATCGGCGAGTCTTTCTTGCCACCGCCGGCGGCGGCCTGCACGGTGGTCCGGAACTCGATGCGCTTCTCGTAGCTCGCGCCCTGGATAATGCGATCCACGTAGATGCCGGGCGTGTGGATCTGGTCCGGATCCAGCGCACCCACCTCCACCAGCTCCTCGACCTCGGCAATGCAGACCGCACCGCAGGTGGCGATCATCGGGTTGAAGTTACGCGA
>CAITAM010000344.1 GCA_903890265.1 uncultured Pseudomonadota bacterium
CCGTGGCTTAACGCGATCGCGACCGGGTGGATCGACTTCAATACGGCTCTGTTCGGCGCGAGCCAGGACACCGTCTGGGACGTGCGGGGCGTCGCCGGCCTCGCGCCCGACCACTGGTACCTCGTCAACTGCAACCACCAGTCGTGGGTCGACATCCTCGTGCTGCAGCGGGTGTTCAACCACAAGATCCCGCTGCTTAAATTCTTTCTCAAGCGCGAACTGCTGTACGTGCCGGTCATCGGGCTCGCCTGGTGGGCGCTCGATTTTCCGTTCATGCGCCGCCACTCGGCCGCCTACCTGCAGCAGCACCCGGAAAAGCGCACCCAGGATCTCGAGACGGCGCGGCGGGCCTGTGCCCGCTTTGCGCTGGTGCCGACGAGCGTCATGAATTTCCCCGAGGGCACGCGCTTCAGCGAAGAGAAACGGCAGAAGCTGCGCTCGCCGTACGTGCACCTGCTCAGGCCGCGCGCCGGTGCGCTCGGCCTCAGCCTGTCCGTGCTCGGCGACCGGTTCCGGTCGCTGCTGGACGTGACGATTGTCTACCCCGACGGGACGCCGACCTTCTGGCAATTCCTGTGCCGGGGCACGCCGCGGGTCATCGTCGACGTGGTGGTGCGGGAGGTCCCGCTCGCGCTGTGCGGCGGCGACTATCAGGCGGACGCCGCGCTGCGCGCCGCGCTCGCCGAGTGGCTCGGTGGTTTGTGGGTGGAGAAAGACGGGCGGATCGCGCAGTTGCTGGGCGAAGGGTCTCGGGTGTTTTGACGTTAATGAATTATGTTAAATAAAAGATAAAGTCGCGACGGCCACCCGACGCCGCCATTGATCCGGGGCGTTGACTTGGCACGGGGACTTATTGATCATTCGTTCAATAAGATCCTGAATCCCTCCCGCCTCTCTCCCGGAGCCCCGCCATGTCCGCGCAGCCGATCCCGACCGCCACCCCGTCCCGCCTCGTCTCGGCCGCCCTCGCGGACGGCGAGGTCGTCGTGACCTTCGCCGCCGGCGTCACCGCGCGCTTCACGCCGTTCTGGCTGCGGGATCATTGCCACCTGCCGGCGAGCCTCAATCCCGACACGCTGCAGCGCCAGGTCGACACCTTCTCGATCCCGACCGGGATTGCACCGGCGCGCCTCGCGGTGGCGGAGGAGGGGCGCGTGCTGCGCGCCACGTGGGCGCACGACGAGTCGGCAGCCGAGTGGCCGGCGGACTTCCTGTTCGAGGTCGCGGCCTCGAGTGGCCGTGAGCGCGCCCCGGCCCGCACGCTCTGGGACCGCGAGGCAATGCAGGGTCGCTTCCCGACGCTCGCCTTCAGCGACGTCATGGCGAGCGACTCCGCCCTTCGCGACTGGCTCTCGCTCGTCGAGACGTTCGGCTTTGCGCTCGCGGTCGGCGCTCCGGCAACCACCGAGGCGACGGCCGCCATCGCGCGTCGCGTCGGCTACATCCGCGAGACCATCTTCGGCGGGTTCTGGGACTTCAGCGCCGATCTCGCCTTCAAGGACACGGCCTACACGCCGGTCGCGATCGGGCCGCACACCGACGGGACCTACAGCATCGATTCGCCGGGTTACCAGATGTTCCACTGCCTGCAGCACGACGGCACGGGCGGCGAGAACACGCTGGTGGATGGATTCAAGGTAGCCGACGTCATCCGGCGCACGGACCCCGCGGCCTACCGGATGCTGACCACGGTCAAGGTGCCGGCGCATTACCTCGGTGACGGGGTGCACCTGCGCGCCGAGCACGAGATCATCGCGCTCGACCGCGACGGCGAGATGCGCCAGGTGGCCTACAACAACTACGACCGCGCGCCGTTTCTCCTGCCGGCCGCCGAGATGAAGGAGTTCTACCGCGCGCTCGCGCTGTGGGACGGGCTCGTCAACGACCCGGCCTACGAGGTGGCCTTCAAGCTGACCCCGGGCACCGTGCTGCTGTTCGACAACTGGCGGACGCTGCACGGCCGCCGCGCCTACACGGGCTTTCGCCGGCTGTGCGGCGCTTACCTTAACAAGGAAGACTTCGACAGCCGCCGGCGCGTCCTGCACAGCGCGCTGCGCTAAGCCCGCGCCGCCGCTTGCGGTCGGCGCGATTGTGCTTACACTGCCGGCGGCGGCCGCCCGGGCCGTTGCCAGAAGGTAGTGCCGGTCCGTGACAGAGAAGGTCGATGGCGCGCCCGTGCGGGCGAGCGAGCTGTGGCTGGGGCTCGATACCGGCGGCACCTACACCGACGCCGTCCTGCTGCTCGCGGGTGGCGGCGTGCTGGTCAGCGCGAAATCGCTGACGACGCGCGAGGACCTGTCGGTGGGTCTGGGCGGCGCGATCCGCGCCATTCTTGCCAAGCTGCCGGACGGCTACTCGCGCGCCGACGTGACGCTGGTGTCGGTATCGACGACGCTCGCCACCAACGCCGTGGTGGAGCGCCGCTTCAGCCCCATCTGCTCGCTGCTGATCGGCTTCGACGAAGCGATGGTCGAGCGGTCGGGCCTGCCGGCCATGGCTGACATCAGCCCGCTCGAGCGCGTGGCCGGCGGCCACACGGCGAGCGGCGACGAGGCAAGGCCGCTCGACGTCGCGGCACTGCGTGCCGCGATCACGAAACACGACGCGCGGGTCGAAGCCTACGCCGTGTCCGCGAGCTTCTCGGTCCGCAATCCCGCGCACGAGCTGGCCGCGCGGCAGCTCGTGCGCGAGCTCACCGGCAAACCCGTGACCTGTGCCCACGAGCTGACGTCCAAGCTCGACGCGCCGCGCCGGGCGCTGACCGCGGCGCTGAACGCGCAGCTCACCCCGCAGATCCGTCACCTCGTCGACGCGGTCGCGGCGGTGCTCGCGACCGAGCGCATCAGCGCCCCCCTGATGGTCGTCAAGGGCGATGGCTCGCTGATGCGTGCCGAAGTCGCGCTCGAGTGCCCGGTGGAAACCGTGCTGTCGGGGCCGGCGGCGAGCGTCGTCGGTGCCGGGTTTCTCACCGGGCACAGCGACTTCCTGGTGTCCGACATGGGCGGCACCACCACCGACGTCGCGGTGGTGCGCGGCGGCCGCCCGGTCGTCAACGTCGAAGGGGCCCTGGTCGGCGGCTGGCGCACGATGGTCGAGGCGGTGGACGTGCACACCCACGGCCTCGGCGGCGACAGCGAAGTGAGCCTCGACCGGCGCGGCGCCCTCAAGGTCGGACCGCGTCGGGCGATGTCGCTCAGCCTGCTCGCGGCCCAGTGGCCCGCGACGCTCGAGGCGCTGCGCGTGCAGGCGACCGAGGAACGCTTCGCCGAGCGCGCCGGCCAGTTCGTCGTGCGCTCGCGCGAGGCCGCGGCGGCCGGCACGCTGTCCGGCGAGGCGCTCGAGCTATGGAACACGCTCGGTGACGAACCCGCGCTGGCGACCTCGCTGCTCACCAGCCGCAGCGCGAAGCGCACGCTCGAGTCGCTCGCCGACCGCGGCCTCGTGCTGTTCGCCGCCTTCACCCCGAGTGACGCCATGCACGTCCTCGGACTGCAGTCCGGCTGGTCACGCGAGGCGGCCGAGCTCGGGGCGCTGATCCTCGCCAAGGAAGAGCGCAACGCGAAGAGCCAGCTGCAGGCCGCGAGCATCGAGGACATCGCGACCCGGGTGCGCGAGCTCGTCGTGCAGCGCTCGGGGCGGGTCGTGCTCGAGGCCGCGCTCGCCCAGGACCCGGGCATCCCGGACCTCGGCCGCGGCTACGGCGTGCTCGGCGAGCGGCTGATCGGCGAGGCGATTGCCGGGCGACGGTTCTCGGGCCTCCTGACCACCGCCATGGCCCTTGACCTGCCGCTGGTCGCGATCGGCGCGCCGGTCGGGGCCTATTACCCGGAGGTGGCAAGCCGCCTGTCGGCGCCGCTGTCCATTCCGCCGTTTGCCGACGTCTGCAACGCGGTGGGCTCGGTCGCCGGCAGCATCACCGAGACGGCGGACGTCGTCGTCAACCAGACCTCGTACCGGGTCTTTCGCGTGCACGACCCGGCCGGCCACCGCGACCACGAGTCGATCGAGGCGGCGGTCGGCCACGCACGCGAGGCGGCCACCCGGCTCAGCCTTGCGGCGGCGCAGCGTGCGGGCGCCGCGAACCCGAGCGTGACGCTCGGCGAGCAGGAGAAGCGGGCGCGCTACGGCGACGACGTGTATGTTGCCGAGATCATCGTGCGCGCGACCGCGACCGGCCGGCCGCTCGCGTTCGACGGGGTGTCCGGCAGGACCTGAACCCGTCAATCGCCGCCCGGTGACGAGGCGCGGGTCGTAAGGAGTAAGCGGATGAAGATCAGTCGGCGCGGATTTCTGGGCTCGGCGGTCGCCACCCCGGTCGTGGCGGGCACCCTCGTCGCCGGTGCGGCATCGGGCGCCGCACCCACGCGGCGCGGGGCGGCGCGCGACATCATCGTCGCTGCCGGCAACGGCCTGCCCTACCTCGACCGGGCCTACGCGCTGCTCACGTCGGGTGGCGATACGCTGGATGCCGCGATCGCGGTCGTCACCGGACCCGAGGACGACCCCGAGGACGACTCGGTCGGCCTCGGCGGCCTGCCGAACGAAGAGGGCGTCGTCGAGCTCGACGCCTGCTGCATGCACGGACCGACCCGGCGCGCGGGCTCGGTCGGCGCCGTGCGCAACATCAGGAACGTCTCGAAGGTCGCCAAGGCGGTCATCGAGCACACCGGGCACGTGATGCTGGTCGGTGAAGGCGCGGAGCGCTTCGCGGTGGCCATGGGGTTCCCGCGCGAGAACCTCCTTACCGAACGGTCGCGCAAGATCTGGCTGCTGTGGAAGGAGACCCACTCGACCAGCGACTGGTGGGGTCCGGGGCCGGCATCGCCCGGCTGGCGGCCGCCGGCTGCCGCGCGCGAGGCGCGCAACCTCTCGCCCGCGGCGCGGGTGGACAGCCTGTACGCGCGCGCGATGGAGCTCGGCATCGAGCCCGGGCACGGCCTCGGTGCGGTGCGCCGGGTGCTCTTCCCGCCGACCGGGACGATCCACTGCTCCGCACTCAATGCCCGCGGCGAGATGTCCGGCATCACGACCACGAGCGGCCTCGCGTTCAAGCTGCCGGGCCGCTGCGGCGACTCGCCGGTCATCGGTGCGGGCTGCTTCACCGACCAGGACGTGGGATCGGCCGGGGCCACCGGCAGTGGCGAGGAAAACATCCGGGTCGCCGGGGCGCACACGATCGTCGAGAACCTGCGTCGTGGCATGGAGCCGCTGGAGGCCGGGCTCGACGCGCTGAAGCGCATCGTCCGCAACTACAACGGCGACATGACGCGCCTCAAATACATCGACATGACCTACTACGTGCTGCGCAATGACGGCGCGTACGCCGGTGTCTCGCTGTGGGAAGGCTACGGCCCGACCGAGCCGCACCACATTGCCGTGCACGACGGCACGAAGGCCCGCGCCGAAAGGACCGTGGCGCTCTTCAAGGGCTGGTCGGACGAGTTTCCGCCGACGCCGAGCCTGCCGCCCGAGCGGGCCACGAAGTAGGGCGCGCGAGCGTGACGGACTGCAGCGGCCTCGATCTCCGGCACGACGCCCTGGCCCGTGCCTACGTCAAGGACGAAGTCGTCGGCGTGCGCTTCGCCCCGGTCGCGGGCGCGCTCGTGAGCCGGGTAGGTCCCAACCGGTACGACGCCGGTGACGCGCTCGTGACGGGCTCGGACGGTGACACCTGGAGCGTGCGACGGGCGGTCTTCGACGAGAAGTACGTGCCGGAGCCCGGCGGGGTGGCCGGTGTCGACGGGCAGTACCGGAACGTGCCGCGACCGGTGCTCGCGCGCCAGTTCAGCACCCCCTTTCATATCCGCCGCCAGTCCGGTGACCGGCTGGACGGCGCCGCGGGCGACTGGCTGCTGCAATACGCGCCGGGTGATCATGGCATCGCGAGTGCCGCCCGGTTCGCCGCGGTCTATCGTCCGGCCGAAGGCCGCCCGTGAATACTGTCCCGCAACCCTGAGGAGTCTGCCCATGATCGGTTACGTCTGTATCGGTACCAATGACCTCGCCGCATCGGCCGCGTTCTACGACGCGCTGCTGGCCACCGTCGGTGGCAAGCGGCACTGGGAGACCGAGCGCTTCATCGCCTGGCACAACGCCCCCACCTCGCCGATGCTGATCATGATCAAGCCGCTCGACGGCCAGCCGGCCACGGTCGGCAACGGCACGATGGTGGCGCTCGCCGTCGGCTCGACCGCGATGGTCGATGCGATCCACGCCAAGGCGCTCGCGCTCGGCGGCAAGGACGAGGGGGCTCCCGGCAATCGCGGTGAGAACTTCTACGCCGCGTACTTCCGCGATCTCGAGGGCAACAAGCTCGCCGCCTTCCACACGGGCTGAGCCGGCAGCAGCGGCCGGCGCGTCAGTCGCGCCGGCCGAACGGGCTCATCCGCTCGAGTTCCGGGTACCGGTCGAGGAACTGGTGCTTGAGCGCGGCGCCGACGTGCAGCGCGAAGAGCACGTAGAGCGTCGTGCCCAGCCACTCGTGAACCGAGCCGAACAGGCCGTGCAAGCGCTCCCGGGCCACGGGCTCCATCGACTGGATGAAGCCGATCCGCGGCCACGGCACGAGGTTGTAGAGCGACATCGGGTGGGTCGCTGCGTCCTTCCACGCCGAGTCGTGCAGCCAGCCCGACAGGGGCAGGCCGATCATGACGGCGTAGAGCGCGAGGTGCGCGACGTGCGAGGCCTGCTTCTCCCAGCCGGCAAAACCGGCCGGCAGGGGCGGCGGCGGGTTGGCGTAGCGCCACAGGATGCGCAGCAGCGCGAGGCCGAGCACCGTGATGCCGATCGACTTGTGCAGGTCGATGACGCTGCGCTGCCGGTCCTCCGCCACGTAGTCGACCGTCCAGATCAGGACGACGTTCAGGAGCATGCCGAGGGCGACGAGCCAGTGCAGGACGATCGCGGTCTGGGTGTAGCGGGCGGACTGTGCCATGCGGGACCCTCGGTAATCTGGGCGGGCGCTGTTATTTGAGCACGACCGCGACGTTCTCCGCGAGCAGCCCCGACATCGCCATACGCCGGTCCAGCGTATCCAGCTTCTCCGGCAGCAGCATCACGATCAGGTTGTCCTGGTAGATCGTCTTGAAGATCTTGACCTTGCGCAGGACGCTGCGTAGCTCCGCTGGGCTGCCCGGCCGCTGCACGAGGACACCGACGCCGCCGTCACCGACGGTCTCGCCGATGTGCGCCGAGATGATCTCGCGCTGGGTGGTGCCGACCGTGCGGTGCTCGTGCACCAGCGGCGCGCCGAAGATCTCGATGAGCTCGGCGATGAGCGGCATGCTGAACTCGTCGTCCGTCTTTGCGTCCTTCGAGACGAGGTGGTAATCGATGAACGGGCGGACGTGCGCGCGCGTCAGCGGCCGCTCTTCGAGCATCTTCGCCGACGGCAGCCAGTGCTCGACG
>CAITAM010000345.1 GCA_903890265.1 uncultured Pseudomonadota bacterium
CCGGGCGGCGCTCCTGCGCCTGAAGGAGATGCGCCGTCGCGGCATCCCGACCGTCAGCGTGTTCCTGTCGGGCCGGCCGCTGTGGGTGAACCCCGAACTCAACCTCAGCAACGCCTTCGTCGCCGGCTGGTGGCCGGGGACCGAGGGCGGTGGCGTTGCCGACGTGCTGGTCGGCGACCGTGACGGCCGGCCACGGCGGGACTTCACCGGGCGCCTGCCGTTCCGCTGGCCCGTACGCCTCGGCGAAGCGCCCTACCTTGGCACCGCGGCCGCCGAGTCGCTGCCGGTCGGCTTTGGCCTGAGCTACGCCGTGCCGAAGCCCCCTGTGCAGTACGACGAGCGACTCTGAGGCGTCCCTCGCCGTGACCTCGCCGTGGCGTCCGGCGCGGTCAACGCGGACGGCCGCGGCGCGTTGATGACCGTACCGCGCCCACCGGCGCGGCAGGCGCCCGTGGCGCCCGTTGTTGCAACCGGAGGTTCCCTGATGTCTCGTGCCCGACTCGTTCCTGCGTTCGCTCTTGCCGGCCTGGCGACCCTGGTGGCGGGCACGGCCGCGGCCCAGCAAAGGTTGCCGCTGCACTGGTACCTCACCGCCGGGCTCAGCCAGCCCACGGGACCGACCAGCGACCTGCTGCAGGGTGGCGGGTACGCGGTCGGCGGCGGTCTGGCCTACACGCCGCAGCCCGGCGGTCCGTTCAGCCTGCGCACCGAATTCAATTACGCGGACCACAAGGCGACCCACCAGCTCATCGACAACGGGCAGCAGCAGACGGGCTACGAAGTGGATGACGGCCACGGCACCTTCACCTCGCTGACCGTCAATGCGGTCTACAAGGTGCCCATCGGCGGCGGCGCGCGCGCCTACGGCATTGCCGGCCTCGGTGCCTACCACTCCGACGTGTCGCTCACCCAGCGCGTGCTGGTCGGCGGCACCTACTGCGATTTCTACTGGGGCTTCTGCTACCCCGGCGTCGCGGCGGGCGACCTTGTCGTCGCCTCGCAGGCGACGACGAAGCTCGGCTGGAACGCGGGCCTCGGCGTCGAGTTTCCGCTCGCCTACGGGCAGGCCTGGTTCATCGAGGCGCGCTTCAATCGGATCGAGGCGACCAAGCCGATCGACTACGTGCCGATCACCGTGGGCTTCCGGTTTTAGTCGCACCGGGGCCGGCGCGGGATGACGCCGCGCCTGCCCCGCGGCACCCCGTCATCCGCGCCCGTCGGGCGCGCGACCCCGGGCGGAGGACTCTGGCGACGACCGAGGCAGGTCCTCGGGCCCGGGCGGGGTGGTCGTACCCGGGTCGAAGACACCGCCGTCGCCTGCATCGCCCCCCCCGGCACGTCAACGGTTGGGCGACCCCCCCGTGCCGTTGCCCATTATGATATCATTCATCCGTTGTGATAGCGTCGCTATCTTTACAGGGAGTTTGCGATCATGGCAGCCGTGACGATCCGCAACCTGCCGGACGAAGTCCACCGCGCAATCAAGGTGCGGGCCGCGCAGCACAACCGCAGCGCCGAGGCCGAAATACGCGCCATCCTCGAAGCGGCCGTGCGCCCGGCCGATCGGGTGCGGGTGGGCAGCGCGCTCGCGGAGCGCAGCCGCGCGCTGGGCCTTGGCAACGACGACGTCGAGGCACTCGAGGCGGGGAGGGACCGCCGGGCCGCCGAGCCGATGCCGCTGCCGTGATCCTGCTCGACAGTAACGTCGTCTCGGAAGCC
>CAITAM010000346.1 GCA_903890265.1 uncultured Pseudomonadota bacterium
AGCGAATCGATCATTTTCAGGCTCTGCTCGAGCTTTTTCTCGAGCGCCTGGACGACCGGGTCCGTGGGCTCGACGGCCAGCGCGTTCCCGGGTGTGCCGAGGGCCAGCGCCGCGCCGAGGCAGACGGCATGAATCGTGGCTTTCAATGGCTTTGACATGGGCGACTTCCTTGCAGGAGCAGTGTCAGGACGGGTCGGTGGCGGCGGGATCAAGTTCGTGCGCCAGCACGCCATCAGGGTCGAAGAGCAGCACGTGCGAGTCGTGCATCACGTGTTCGTCGTATTTCCACAGCTCGAAATTGAGAGCCCGCGCGAGTCGCGTCGTGTCCTCGAGCGAGCCGGTGATGAAATGCCAGTTGGAACGGTTGAGCCGGTGGCTCTTGCGGTAATCGCGCCAGGTCGCGGCATTCTCGTTCTCGGGGTCGTAACCGACGATCACGAATTCCGCTTTCCTGCCGGCCGCATCGAAGGACGCCTGCAGGCGCTTCAGCTGGTCGATCGTCATCGGGCAAACGCGATGGCAGTTGGCGTAGGCCATGGTCAGCACGACCGTTTCGCCGGTGAGGCTCGTGAGCGCGAGCGGCTTGCCGCTGTCATCGGTCCATGCCTGAGGCAGCAGCGCAAGGCGCGTGCTGCCGGGCAGGGACGCAGCCGACGCGGCGCCCGCGAGTGCGATGAGCGCGAGTGCCAGCGCCGTGCGGCGGATTTGGATCTTCAAGCCTCGCAATGCCCCGTCTCCCTCGGACCGTGTGCGGTACAGGAGAACTAGCGGCGCTTCGCGGGTTTAGTTAAGTGATGGATTCGGCCTTTAAGCGCGATCGTGACGCGATTCACGCGCCACCTCGCCATCGCCTTAAGGCGATCGCCGCCGGTTGAGCGAAGCGGCGACCGGTGCTGCGGGAAAAGCTTTACGGGCGTGGCGCGAAGCGCGCCGACGTCAGGCCGCGCTGACCTCGACGAGGCAATCGTAGAACGTCGCGCCGCGCCCGATATCGGTCAGGCCCTGGCCGGTGACCTCGTTCGCATTGGTGCCGGCGACGCCAAACTTACGCCACCAGACGCCGAGTCCGACCACGACGCCGGGTCGGGCCCGGTCGGTCACCTGCAGCCGGCAGCGGTACTCGCCCCGGTCGTTGAAGGCGCGCACGAGGGTGCCGTCCGTCAGGCCCCGGGCGCCGGCATCGGCCGGGTGCATTTCAATCAGCGGCTCGCCCTCGATGCTCCTCAGGCTCGTGACGTTGACGAAGCTCGAGTTCAGGAAGTGCCGCGCGGGAGGCGAGATCATCGCCAGCGGATAGCGCGCGGCAAGCGCCGGCGACGACTGGCGCGACTCGTAGGGTGGCAGGTAGGTGGCGACACCGTGCCCGCCGGGCGCGAACTGCGCACGCCCGTTCGGGGTCCGAAAGCCACCCTCGGCGAACGGCGCGAGCGGCACCGGCAGGCGGACCCAGCCGGTCTCGCGCAGCGCCGCAAAGTCGATGCCGAGGAAGGCCTGTGCGCCGATCGCTTCGTCCGTGTCCGCGAAGCAGGGATCGTCGAAACCAAGCCGGGCGGCGAGCTGCCTGAACACCTCGGTGTTGGGGCGGGCCTCGCCGAGCGGGGCAATGGCAGGCTCGTTGACGAGCAGGTAGGTGTGGCCGTAGCTCGAGTGCACGTCGAAGTGCTCGAGCTGCGTGGTCGCCGGCAGCACGTAGTCCGCGTAATCGGCCGTGTCGGTCTGGAACTGCTCGAGCACCACGGTGAAGAGGTCCTCGCGGGCGAACCCGCGCGTGACCTTCACCGAATCCGGTGCCACCGCGACCGGGTTGCTGTTGTAGACGACGAGCGCTTCGATCGCCGGTCCGTACTCCGGGGACGCCGGCCGCAGCAGGTCGTCACCGATGGTCGACATGTTGATCAGCCGGGCAGGGCCGGCGGGACGCAGGTCCGGTCGTTCGAGTGCGTGGTCATTGGTCGGTGCCCAGCCGCCCGCCGACAAGAGCAGTCCCCCCGCGGGCTCGCGCCATGCACCGACGAGGCACGGCAGGGCGGCGATCAGGCGGACCGCGCTGCCGCCGCCACGAACCCGCTGCATCCCGTAGTTGAGGCGAATCGCCGCCGGCCGGATCGTGCCGTAGTCGCGCGCCAGGGCCTCGATGGTGGCGCGCTCGATGCCGCAGACCCGGGCCGCCCGCTCGGGAGGCCACGTCAGTGCCTCGGCCTTGAGGAGTTCCCAGCCGTCGGTGTGCCGCGCGAGGTAGTCCTCGTCCAGCCAGCCGTGCGTGATGAGCTCGTGCATGAGCGCGAGCGCGAGCGCACCGTCGGTCCCCGGCAGCAGTGCCACGTGCTCGTGGCACTTGTCGGCAGTCTCGGTGCGGCGCGGATCAATGCACACCACCTTGGCGCCGGCGCGCTTCGCGGCCAGCACGTGCGGCCAGAAGTGCAGGTTCGAGGCGATGCTGTTGCTGCCCCAGATCAGGATCAGCCGGCTGTCGCGGAACTGCTCGACGTGCATGCCGATTTTCGCGCCATAGGTCAGCTGCAGCGCGGTCGCCCCCGCATTGGCGCAGATCGTCCGATCCAGCTCGGAGGCGCCGATCCGGTTGAAGAAGCGCGCCGACATCGACTCGCCCTGCACGAGGCCCATGGTGCCGGCGTAGGAGCCCGGCAGGATGGCGCGCGGATCCCGTTCGGCAATGGCCCGCAGGCGCCCGGCAATGTCATCGAGC
>CAITAM010000347.1 GCA_903890265.1 uncultured Pseudomonadota bacterium
GCGAGGTGCTGCTGCGCAACGTCATTCTCTCGCTCGATCCCTACATGCACGGCCGGATGACGGATGCCGCCTCGTACGCCACCCCCGTCGCGCTCGGTGCACCGATGCCGGGCGGCACCGTGGCCGTGGTGGTCGAGTCCCGTCACCCGGGCTTCAGTGCCGGGCAGCGGGTGCTCGCCTACGGCGGCTGGGCGGATTACGCGCTGTCGAACGGTTCGGACCTGATGCCCCTGCCGGCGTCGCTCGACCCGCCGTCCTACGCGCTCGGCGTGCTCGGCATGCCGGGCTACACGGCCTACCACGGTCTCTTGCGCATCGGCGCGCCGGCGGCCGGCGAGACCGTGGTGGTGGCCGCGGCCACCGGTGCCGTGGGCTCGGTGGTCGGCCAGATCGCGAAGCTGAAGGGTTGTCGCGTCGTCGGCATCGCGGGCGGTGCCGAGAAGTGCGGCTACGCGGTCAGCGAACTCGGCTTTGACGAGTGCCTCGACCACCGCGCGCCCGACCTCGGTGCACGGCTGGCCGCTGCCTGCCCGAAAGGCATCGACGTCTACTTCGAGAACGTGGGCGGCGCCGTGTTCAGTGCGGTGCTGCCGCACCTCAACGTCGGCGCGCGGGTCCCCGTGTGCGGGCTGATCGCCTTCTACGGCGCGACAGCGCTGCCGGACGGGCCCGACCGGACCATGGCCTTCCTGCGCGCCGTGCTCGTCAAGCGGCTGAAGGTTCAGGGTTTCATCATCTCGGACCATTACGACGCCTCGCATGCCGAGTTCCTGCGCGACATGCAGGGCTGGCTCGGCAGCGGCGCGATCCGCTACCGCGAGTTCGTGGTGGACGGCCTCGAGGCCGCCCCGGCGGCGTTCGTCGCCATGATGAAGGGCGACAACTTCGGCAAGACGCTCGTTCGTCTCGCGCCGCTGTAGGTCCGCTGCCGGCCGTCGCCCGGCGCCTGCGACGGCCCGGGCGGTGCCAGCGGTGCGCGGCTCAGCGACGGTCCCAGTGGCCTTCGCGCAGGCGGTAGCCGCCGTCGACGCGCACCCACTCGTGCGGCACCCAGTGCGCACCCGGGTGCGGCGGCGCGGTCCAGTAGCCGTTGACCCAGACGTGGCGGCCGCCGACCCAGTTCCAGTAGCCGTGGATCCAGACGTAGCCGGGCGTAGGCGCGACGCCCACCACCTCGACGACCGGTGCGGGCGGTGAGGTCACGACCACTTCCGTCGCGTAGGCGACGCGCGGCGGCTCGACGACCACCCGCGCTGGCGTGACGACGCAGGCGGTGGCAACGCTGCCGGCAAGGATGGCGGCGGTGACGGTCTTCAGCAGGGAATATCGGCGGTGCACGGTGGACTCCGGGAGTGGTGACGAACGCGGGCCAGGCGCCGGCCCTGACGAGTAGAACGCCGCGCGGCGCCGGCCGCTGACAGCGGCGGCGCGGATCGGGCGACTTTTCCTACCGCGGGTGACACGCCAGCACGCGACCGGCCGCCGGGGTCGGCGGCAACCGGTCGCGTGTGCCGGCCTGTGACCGAGCTCACCTCGCGGCGGCGCGCCGCCCTCAGGCCGCCGCCGCCGTCGCCTTGTCCATCGCCTGGTCCGCTGACTGGTCCGCCACGGGCAGGCGGATCAGGTGGTCGAAGGCACCGAGTGCCGCGCGGGCGCCGTCGCCCACCGCGATCACGATCTGCTTGTAGGGCACCGTCGTGCAGTCCCCGGCCGCGAAGACGCCCGGCAGCGAGGTCTCGCCGTGCGCGCCGGTCACGATTTCCCCGCGCGCGGTGCGCTCGATCGCCTCCGGCAGCCACTCGGTGTTCGGCACGAGACCGATCTGCACGAAGATGCCGGCGAGGTCCAGGGCGTGTTCGCGGCCGGTCGTCCGCTCGCGGTAACGCAGGCCTGTCACGCGCGAGCCGTCGCCGGTGACCTCGAGCGTTTCGGCACTGGTGAGGACGGTGACGTTCGGCAGGCTGCCGAGCTTGCGCTGCAGTACCGCATCGGCCCTGAGCGTCGCGTCGTACTCGAGCAGCGTCACGTGACTGGCAAGGCCGGCGAGGTCGATTGCTGCCTCGGCGCCCGAGTTGCCGCCACCGATGACCGCGACGCGCTTCGCCCGGAACAGCGGACCGTCGCAGTGCGGGCAGTAGGCGACGCCTCGGTTGCGGTACTCGCTCTCGCCGGGCACGCGCATCTCGCGCCAGCGCGCGCCGGTGGCGAGGATCACGCTGCGGGACGTGAGCACGGCGCCGTCGTCCAGCGACACGGTGAGCAGATCACCGGCCGCGAGCGAGGTCGCCCGCACCCCGGCGTGGAGGTCGACTTCGTGGCTGAGGACGTGGTTCTCGAGCGCGTGGGCAAGCTTCGGGCCCTCGGTCGCCTGCACGGAGACGAAATTCTCGATGCCGAGGGTGTCCTGCAGCTGGCCGCCAAAGCGCTCGGCGGCAATGCCGGTGCGCAGGCCCTTGCGGGCGGCATAGATCGCGGCCGCGGCGCCCGCGGGACCACCGCCGACGATCAGGACGTCGTACGGCGCGACCGCGGCCTTCGGGGTCACGCCGGCCGCCGGGCGAACGGGGCCGAGCTTGCCGAGGATGTCCTTCAGGGTCAGGCGTCCCTGGGCGAAGGGTTCGCCGTTCAGGTACACCGCCGGCACCGCGAGAATGCCCCGCGCGCGGACTTCGTCCTCGTACACCGAACCTTCGATCATGGTATGGCGGACGTTCGGGTTCACGGCAGCCATGAGGTTCAGTGCCTGCACGACGTCCGGGCAGTTTTGGCAGCTGAGCGACACGTAGGTCTCAAAGACCAGCGGCCGATCGAGCGCGGCGACGTCCCGCAGCTGCTCGGGCCCGGCCTTCGGCGGACGCCCGCCCGCCTGCAGCAGCGCGAGCACGAACGAGGTGAATTCATGGCCAAGCGGCAGCCCGGCGAAGGCGACCCGCGCCGGCTCGCCGGCGGCCGCCACCGTAAACGACGGGCAGCGCATGCCCTCGGCCGCGGCGACGACGTTCATCGTCAGCAGCGGGCTGAGCGCGACCACCTCGTTCAGCAGTGCGCGAAGCTCGGTCGCGGTCGGGCTGGCATCGAGGCAGGCGCAGAGCTCGACCGGTCGACCGAGGGACTCGAGGTAGCCCGCGAGCTGCGTCTTCAGGGTGGCATCAAGCATGGAAGTCTCCTGTCAGCGGGGGCCAGCCCCGGTGCGCCGTGGGACGCAGCCGGGGCCGGCCGGTCGGCGTCAGATCTTGCCAACGAGGTCAAGCGAGGGCGCCAGCGTCTTGGCGCCCGGGGTCCACTTCGCCGGGCAGACCTCGCCCGGGTGGCTCGCAACGTACTGGGCTGCCTGCACCTTGCGCAGCAGTTCCTTCGCATCGCGGCCGATGCCGTTGTCATGCACCTCCATCAGCTTGATCGTGCCGTGCGGGTCGATGACGAACGTGCCGCGCAGTGCGAGGCCTTCCTCCTCGATCAGCACGCCGAACTGGCGGGCGAGCGCTGCCGTTGGGTCGCCGACGAGCGGGTACTGCACCTTGGCGATGGTCTCCGAATGGTCGTGCCAGGCCTTGTGCGTGAAGTGCGTGTCAGTCGAGATGCCGTACAGGTGCACGCCAAGACGCTGGAACTCCGCGTAATGGTCCGCGAGGTCGCCGAGCTCGGTCGGGCAGACGAACGTGAAGTCGGCCGGGTAAAAGAAGAACACCGACCAGTGTCCGGCGAGATCGGCCTCGGTCACGGTGATGAACTCGCCGTCGTGATAGGCCTGCGCCTTGAACGGCTTAACGGTGGTATTGATCAGGGACATGGTGAGCTCCTCGGCAGGGATGTGGTTGACCGGGGCTCATGATGGTGGCCGAGGGGCCATCTGTGAAATGA
>CAITAM010000348.1 GCA_903890265.1 uncultured Pseudomonadota bacterium
CGGGGCCCCACGAGGCTCATCTTGCCCTCGAGCACGTTGATGAGCTGCGGCAGCTCGTCCAGCGACGAGCGGCGCAGGAACCGGCCGATCGGGGTGATCCGGTCATCGTCCTTGGACGCCTGGCGCACGTTCGGGCCGTCCTCGAGGACCTTCATCGAACGGAACTTGTAGACGAGGATCTCCTCGCCCTCGAGCCCGTAGCGTCGCTGCTTGAAGAAGACCGGTCCGGGTGAGGTCAGCTTGATCGACAGCGCGATCACGCCGAACACCGGCGCGAGGACCAGGAGACCAAGGCCCGCCAGCACGACGTCCGTCAGCCGCTTCGAGGCCCCGTCCGCGCCGTGCAGCGGCGTGTCGCAGATCGCGAGCGCCGGCATGCCGTTGACGTCGACGATGCGCGCCTGGATGAGGTCGAAGGCAAACACGTCCGGAACGAAATAGACGCTCGCGGTGGTGTCGCGCAGGTCGTTCAGCAGTTGCTTGATGCGCGGCGCGTTGGCAAGCGGCAGCGCGACGTAGACGGCACTGACGCCGTTCTCGCGCACGAAATCGGCCACGCTGCCGCAGTGGCCGACCAGTGACACCTCCGGCGCCTCCGCCGCGATGCGCTCGGCACTGCGAAAATCAAAAAACCCGAGGAAGGCGTTCGTGCGCATGCGGTTGGTCAGCTCGAAACCCACCGAATTCGCGCCCACGATCAGGTATTTCGAGGCGAGCTTGCCCTCGCGGTTGAGAAGCAGCGCGGCGTGCGCCTGCAGCCGATGCACCACCGTCAGCACGAGCGGGGTCAGCGCAAACCACGCAAACAGCACGCGGCGGGAGAATATCGCGCTGATCTTGAAGGCGAAGGCCGCGGCGAGCAGGATCGCGACCACCGTGCCCCACTCGACGAGCAGCCGCATGGTCAGGAAGGGCGGCACCTTGCCGCTGACGAGGGTGCCGCGCAGGTCCGGCGGGGTCACGATACGGCTGGCGAGCATCGCGCCGACCGCGGCCAGCACCGAGTAATTGATGGTGAGGTCCTCACCGACGAGGACGAGGCAGCCGAGCAGCGTCAGCACGACGGCCGGCACGTCGAGCTGCAGGAGGAGGCTGAGCGACAACGGCATCGCCTGCGCACTGTCGTAGCGGACCACCCGCCCCTGACCACGAGCCGACGAGCCCGAGCGGCCGGTCCCGGCCGCGCCGGCCGATGCGCTCTCTCGGGCCTGATTCTGGGCGTGGGACGATTTCATGCCGTGCCTCTCGTACCCGCTGACGCGAACGCGCAACGGCTTACCTAGTTGCTGTTTTACCGGCCCTGAGGCCCCCCTGAACCCTAAGGCCCGGACCTCTCAGCAACAGCATAGAGCGCATCGTGGCAGGATAATCCGACCGCGTGTAGAAAGCGTGAAATCCCTCACACCGACCGGCGAATTCGCAACGCTTACGTCAAATGAGCGCAACGCTCAGCCGAAGCGGCCCGTGATGTAGTCTTCCGTCAGCTTGTGCCGCGGGTTGGTGAAGATCATGTCCGTGGCACCGACCTCGATCAGCTCGCCGAGGTGGAAGTACGCGGTACGCTGCGACACCCGGGCGGCCTGCTGCATGTTGTGCGTGACGATCACGATCGCGTAGTTGCCGCGCAGCTCGTCGATCAGGTCCTCGACGCGGGCGGTGGCGATCGGGTCGAGCGCCGAGCACGGCTCGTCCATCAGGATCACTTCCGGATCGACGGCGATCGCGCGGGCAATGCACAGGCGCTGCTGCTGGCCACCCGACAGGCCGGTGCCCGGACCGTCGAGGCGGTCTTTCACCTCGTCCCAGAGACCCGCCTTGCGCAGACTGGTCTGGACGATCTCATCGAGGTCGGCACGGCTGGTCACCAGACCGTGGATCCGCGGGCCGTAGGCCACGTTCTCGTAGATCGACTTCGGAAACGGGTTCGGCTTCTGGAACACCATGCCGACGCGGGCGCGCAGCTGCACGACGTCCTGCTGCCGGTCGTAGATATCGTCGCCGTCGAGCGTGATGTTGCCTGCCACGCGCGCGCCGTCGATCGTGTCGTTCATTCGGTTCAGGCAGCGCAGGAACGTCGATTTGCCGCAACCCGAGGGACCGATGAAGGCGATCACCGAGTTCTTCGCGACGTCGATCGACACGTCCTTGATCGCGTGCTTGTTGCCGTAATAGACGTTGACGTCCCGTGCCGTCATGAGCGGATCCGCCACCGTCACCTGTCCGACGGTGTTGGTACGGATCGTCTCACCGGCGGCGATGTGCTCCGCTGCCGCAGAGACGGTGGCCCGGGGAATCTCGAAGCGCCCCTCGCCCTTCGACAACGAATCGTTACTGAAACTCATCGCAGCTCCCTTAATTACCAGCGGCGCTCAAAGCGGCTGCGCAGAATGACGGCCAGCCCGTTCATGACGAGCAGGAATACCAGCAGGATGATGATCGCGCCCGAGGTGCGCTCGACGAACGCCCGCTCGGAACTGCGGGCCCACAGGTACACCTGCACCGGCAGCACCGTGGACGGGTCGGTCAACCGCTTCGGCACGTCGACGATGAAGGCGACCATGCCGATGAGCAGCAGTGGCGCGCTCTCGCCGAGCGCGCGCGCCATGCCGAGAATGCCGCCGGTCAGCATGCCCGGCATCGCCAGCGGCAGCACGTGGTGCATGATCGCCTGCACGCGCGATGCGCCCATGCCGAGCGCCGCCTCGCGAATGGACGGTGGCACCGATTTCAGCGCCGCGCGACTGGCGATGATGATGGTCGGCAGGGTCATCAGGGTCAGCACCAGGCCACCGACGAGCGGGACCGACCGCGGCATGCCGAAGAACTGGATGCAGACGGCGAGCCCGAGGAGTCCGAACACGATGGACGGCACCGCGGCGAGGTTGTTGATGTTGACCTCGATGAGGTCGGTGACCCGGTTCTTCGGTGCGAACTCCTCGAGATAGACCGCGGCGGCCACCCCGATCGGGAAGGACAGGCAGAGCGTCACGATGAGCGTGAAGAAGCTGCCCACGACCGCACCGGCGACGCCAGCCTGCTCCGGTTCGCGGGAGTCACCCGCGGTGAAGAACTTGCGGTTGAACCGCTGTTCGAGGACGCCCCCGGCTTTCAGCCCCTCGATCCAGCCGATCTGACGATTCGACACCCCGCGGGTCTCTTCCGGCTCGTTCCGGCCGATGTAACCCTTGAGCAGCTGGTCGACGCGGTCGCTCGCGAGCACCCACATGGCTTCGCGCTGACCGACCAGCGACGGATCGGCCTTGACGCGGGCCTCGAGGGCCCGTGCCGCCGAGTTGCTGACGAGCCCGTAGAGCTCCTTCAGCTCGGACCGGGCCTCGACGTCGGGCGCGGTGACGCGCAATGCCGCCTTGACGATCGCGCCGTAGTCGGCGTCGGCAAGGTCCTCGGGCTTGCGGGTGCCGTTGGGATCGAGGATCTCCGGGTCATAGTAGACGCTGAGCTTGAGATAGGTCTGCTCGAACGCCGAGTAACCTTTGCTGAAGATGGAACCGAACAGCAGCACGACGAACGCAAGCCCGAGCGCGACCGCCAGCTGCCCGTAGAAGCGGAAGCGCCGCTCCGCGCGGTAGCGCCGCTTCAGCGACTGCTCCACGCGCGACGGCGAACGGTCCGGAGCCGAACGCTGGGTCATTGGAGGCACTCCGCAGCGCGTCTGGCGTGCACCTTACTCATACTGCTCCCGGTAACGACGCACCACCTGCAGGGCCACCACGTTCAGCAGCAGGGTGGCGATAAAGAGGCCAAGTCCGAGCGCGAAGGCCGCCAGGGTCTTCGGCGAATCAAATTCCTGGTCACCGACCAGCAGCGTGACGATCTGCACCGTCACCGTCGTCACCGCCTGCAGGGGGTTGGCGGTGAGGTTCGCCGACAGTCCCGCGGCCATCACCACGATCATGGTCTCGCCAATGGCCCGCGACACGCCAAGCAGCACGCCGCCGACGATGCCCGGCAGCGCCGCCGGCAGGACGACCTTGCGGATGGTCTCCGAGCGCGTGGCGCCCAGTGCCGCCGAGCCGTCCCGCAGCGCCTGCGGGACCGCCGTGATCATGTCATCGGCCAGGGACGAGATGAACGGGATGATCATGATGCCCATGACGAGGCCCGCGGAGAGCGCGCTCTCGGTCGACACTTCGAGCCCCAGCGCGTGGCCGAGGTCACGGAGTGCCGGCCCCACGGTCAGCGCGGCGAAGAACCCGTAGACCACGGTTGGAATGCCGGCCAGGGTCTCCAGCAGCGGCTTCGCGGC
>CAITAM010000349.1 GCA_903890265.1 uncultured Pseudomonadota bacterium
CAGCCGTTCAAGGCTGTGCTGGACAACGATCTGAAGACCGTGATGCAGGGCGGCGAACACGCGCTGCTCGAGCTGGTCATGGCCACTCATGCCGGCGTGACCACCGAGGAATTCGCGGCCGGGGTCCGCGACTGGCTGGCCACGGCGCGGCATCCGAAAACCGGTGCCCGCTACGTCGACATGACCTACCTGCCGATGGTCGAGCTGCTGACGTACCTGCGCGCCAACGGCTACAAGACCTACATCGTGTCCGGTGGCGGCATCGAGTTCCTGCGCGTGTTCGCCGAGCAGTTGTACGGCGTGCCGCCGGAACAGGTGATCGGCAGCAGCATCGTGACGAACTACGAGAGTCGCGACGGCAAGCCGGCGCTCGTGCGGGCGCCCAAGGTCCACTTCATCGACGACAAGGCCGGCAAGCCGGTGGCGATCAACGAGTACATCGGACGCCGCCCGGTACTGGCCTTCGGCAATTCCGACGGCGACTTCGAGATGCTGGAGTGGACGACCACGGGCACCGGGCGGCGCCTGGGGCTGCTCCTGCACCACGACGATGCCGAACGCGAGTTCGCCTACGATCGAAAGTCAGGCGTAGGCCGACTCGCGCGTGGCCTGGACGAGGCGGATCGCCGCGGCTGGATCGTCGTCAGCATGAAGTCCGACTGGCGGCGCGTGTTCGCGGCTCCGACCCACTAGCGGCGCAGGCCGGCGGGACCCTGCGCCGGCTCGCTCAGGCTCAGGGCGCGGTCGCCAGCGCCGGCAGGTGCCGTGCCAGGTACCGGAAGAAGTCCAGAACGGGACCCTCGTGGTCCGGACCGGCCAGGGGTCCGGGCAGGTAATGCCTTGAGCGGACGCCGCGCTGCAACTCGTTGAGCACGGTCTTGTCCTCGGCCATGGTGTCCTTGAACAGCTGCACGGCCCGGTCGACCGTGGCCGAAGGCCAGTCATCGCCGTAGAAGATCAGGCCGAGCTTCACCCGCACGCGATCCGTGCCGGCGGGCTGCACGCACAGGAAGGAGCTGTAGTCAGCAGCGCCGCCAACCACTATCTTCGTGCCGGAACACGCCAATCTCGCAGTCGAAGCGAAGGCGAGGGTTGAAAACAGGCAGAGACTCACTGACAAAAACAATTGCTTTCGGACCCCACGACCCCGTGTTTCGGATTGTGGTCGGACGGAGAGGCAAAATCGAATCTCCGCCGAAGCTCGGCTTGCCAATCAGGAACGCCCACTCCTGACCCCAAGCGGAAGTCCCCGAAGGTCCGCTTCTGTGTGACCTAATCATCTGTGACGCTCTCGCTCAACCGCTGGAACGGGAATCCCTCCTTATCAGCGGCAGCACCAAAGTCGTCGGCTCGCACGTAGTTGTAATGGTCACCGACAGAGTCCTTTTCTGGCCTCCTACCGCAACGCCGGCGATCCCTCAGCCGCGCGCAGAGCACGCTTTAAGGCGCGCGTTGACGATGAAGCAGCCTGCGCCGCCGTCGAACCGACTGGCAGCGAAGCCGACAGCCGCCAGGGAATCCCGAGTCGCCCCCGTCAAGCCGTTTCCCTGTCCGGTCAACGCGATCGCGGCGGGCCATGCCCCGGCCGATTTACCCGCAGCAGTCTCCGTGCTTAGATGGCCTTGCCGCGCCGCTTGCTGGCGGTTGGGTCCATCCCTGCACTGAAGGCGGGTTTACCATGCAAAAACGCTGCATCGCCCTGTTCCTCGCGGCCGGACTGCTGAGCCTGCCGGTTGTTGGCCAAGCCGCGCCCGTGGCGTTTACCCACGTCACCGTCATCGACGTGACCGACGGACGGACGAGACCGGACATGACGGTGGTCACCGACGGCGCGGCGATCGTCTCGGTCGGTCGCAGCACGGCGACGCAGGCACCGGCCGGCGCGACGGTCGTCAACGGCAAGGGCAAGTACCTGATACCCGGCCTGTGGGACATGCACGTCCACACCGTGTTCGGCGACTGGCTGCCGCGCAACGAACAGGTCACGCTGCCGCTGTTCGTGGCGAACGGCGTCACCGGCGTGCGCGACATGGGCGGTGACCTGCCGGTCCTGAAGGAGTGGCGTGCCGCCATCGCGGCGGGAACGCTGCTCGGGCCGCGCATGGTGATCGCAGGCCCGATGCTGGACGGGACGGTGCCGCGCTTCCCGAGCTCGGCCCCGGTCGGCACCGCGGCCGATGGCCGGCGCGTGGTCAATGAGCTGCACGCCG
>CAITAM010000350.1 GCA_903890265.1 uncultured Pseudomonadota bacterium
CGATCAATGCGGCGCGCCTCATGTATGCCGAGATTGGTCGCGAGGTTGAACGGCAGGGGCTGGATTCCGTGTCGCGCCGCGCCGTGGTCTCGCCGCTGCGAAAGCTCATGCGGTTGGCCGCGGCGCTCAGGCTGCAGTCGCCGGGCGAGGGCGGATCGGCAACCGAAACGGCGCCCGAAGCACAGTTCCTCGTTGACGCCGCGGTCGAGGCCACGTGGGAGCCGGGCAGGCGTCGACCGGCGTTGGCGGCGGATCCCGGACTCGACGCCCGAGTGGAATGGCTGGTGGATCTCTTCGAACGACTGGCCCGGCAGCAACAGACGACGGGTTGAGGCGACCGGCGCGGCTCCCCGGCTCAGCGGGCGCGCCGCGGCATCCGCACCGGCAGCAGCAGCTGAACGCCGCGGCGGCGGAACCGATCGAGCGACAGCGACTCGTGGACGCCGACGAAGTCCTGACCGATCGCGCGCAATCGGACGAGGGAGCGAGCGTAGAACGGTCCGTCTTCCAGCGTGCGGGCCACCGACGTCAGTGCCCCGCGCTCGCTGCGAATGGCCCGTGGTATCCCCCACAGCGTGCGAGGCAGCGCAATGACCGGTGGCGGGGTCTCGACCGGGCGCAGCACGCCGTCCGCGCCGCTCAGAAGCGCAAGGCGCCCGGCCGCGCCGTCCCGCTGCACGTAGTCATAGAAAACGACCGTTCGTCCGTCGCCGGTCGTCGCCCGGCTCCAGTTCCAGGCGTTGAAGCCGTCTTCCAGAGGTTCGCTGCCACGGTTGCCGTCGACGTAGGCCGTGCCCGACCAGCGCAGCGCCGGTGCATCGAATTCAACGTCGATGCGCGCGTGTGGCGCGACGGGTTGCCACTGGTGGTGGCCGGATGCGCCGAGTTCGAACCAGCGCGCATCGAGACGGTCGGCATGCAGGCGGATACGGCCGCGGACCCGGGCCGGTATCGGGGCGGTCATTTCGCTGAGTTCGAGCTCAAGCCCACCGGGTCGTATCAGCAGGGCGCTGGGTCCGACCACCAGCCGGTCAGCGCTGCGCGTCAGGTCGCGCCGGCCGCGCTCGGTCATCGTCCACCGTCGTCCGCGCGGCGTGTAGAGGCCGACGTTGACGGCGACGTGCGCCAGCGGATCGGCACGACCCCGACGGCGGGCCGCGGCGTAGTAGGGCGAGAACACGCTGCCGACGAAGAAAATAATCGTGAGGCCCTGGCTGCCGTCATCGCTCAGGGCGTCGAGATACCACCATCGGTAACCGCCGGCGGGGACCGCCGCGTCGAGCGCAAGGGCCGCCTGCCAATCGGTGCCGACCGGCTCAGCGGTCAGGTCGTGCACCGGCCAGAACGAGGTTGCGCGGCGCAACAAAAAACTCTCTGCATCCGCGTTGACCCACTGTTACGCATGTGTCTATAGTACTTGACACTTGTGATAGTCCACAAGTCAGAACAGTCACTCGGGGTTATCGCAATGACCAACCTCAGCCGCATCGAATCCGCCCTCCAGCAGGCGCTGGAGCGCGTCAGTGCAACCGCAATCGCGCCACGCCTGGCACAGGCCGCACGCTACGCGGTCTTCCCGGGCGGCGGGCGACTGCGACCCCGCCTGTGCTGTGCCGTGGCCGCGGCTTGCGGTGTCGGGGATTCCGCGCTGACGGACGCCGCCGCGGCGGCCATCGAGTTCATCCACTGTGCGTCGCTCGTGCACGACGATCTGCCGTGCTTCGACGACTCGCCACTGCGCCGCGGCCGCCCGTCGGTACACCGTGCGTTCGGCGAGCCGATCGCGGTCCTGGTCGGTGACGCGCTGATCGCGCTGGCCTTCGAGACACTGGCGGACGCGTCACGTGCGCAACCCGAGCGGCTGCCGGGACTCGTCACCAACCTCGCGCTGGCCATCGGCCTGCCGGGCGGGCTCGTGGCAGGTCAGGCGCTCGAGGACGAAACCGACGTGTCCCTGTCGGGGTACCAGAACGCCAAGACGGGCGCGCTCTTCTCGGCAGCGACGGTCGCGGGAGCGCTCACGGCGGGCGTGAACGCGGAGCCCTGGAGGCTGCTCGGCGCACGCCTGGGCGAGGCCTACCAGGTCGCCGACGACATTCGTGACGTGGCCGGTGCGGTCTCGGTTCTGGGCAAGCCGACCGGCCGTGA
>CAITAM010000351.1 GCA_903890265.1 uncultured Pseudomonadota bacterium
CGGCGTGCAGCCGCGCGACCTCGGCCCTAAGCTCGGCCTCGTCAGCCGCGGCCGGTGCACACTGTGCGCCGGCCCGGACCGCCGCCGTCAAGAGCACGAGGAGCGGGAGCGCCCGCCGCCTCACGTCCGCCCCTGAAGGTAGGCCGCCACCGCCTCCATCTCGGCCCGCTTGAGACCGCTCGCCACGCCGTGCATGACCGCGACGTTGCGCATGTTGTTCTGGAACGCGCCGAGTTGCTTCAGGACGTACTGGCCGTGCTGGCCCGCGAGTCGGGGAAACTCGCCCAGGCCCTCACCGCCGGCGCCGTGGCAGGCGCTGCAGGCCGGTACCGCGCTCGCTTCGATGCCGTTGGCGAATATCTCGGCACCGCGCGCAACCAGCGCCGGATCGCCACGCTGCCCCGCCCGGGGCCGCTGCGCGGCGTAGTAGGCGGCAAGGCCGTCGATGGTCGCGTCGTCGAGCCCGGCTGCCATGCCCCACATGAAGCCCATGGCGTCGGCATCGCCGCGGCTCTGCTCGCGAAAGGCCTTGAGCTGCGCGGCGAGATACGTGGCGTTCTGCCCGGCGAGTCGCGGGTACTTGGGCTGCTCGCTGTTGCCCTGCGGCCCGTGGCAGGCCGCACACACCCCGACCGCCAGCTTCGTCGCCCCGTTATCCGGCGCGCCGTCCGCTGCCGGCGCCGCGACCGGTGCGCCAAGCACGACCGCGAGCAGTGTGACCGTGAATACGTACCTGACCATGATGATGCTCCTGTGCCGACCGCCGGCCGTGTCCATTGGCTGTTGCCAGCCGCTCAGTAGGCGAGCCAGGCGAGGAAGTACAGCGTGTTGTTGTCCTTCGCTGCGCGCCCGGCGCCGTCGTAGTTGTCCGAACCACCGTTGAACTTCGAGTACGCGGTGTACTGCACCGAAAACTTGGTGTTGAGCCACGGCAGGTAGTTCACCTCGAAGACCGTGCCCGCGGTGTCGGGCGCGTTCGCGGCGCTGGTCACGACGCCGGCGTCGCTCGTACCCAGCACGATCGACGGATAGAGGCCGGGATCGCTGCTGCCTTTCGTGGAGAAGTAGCCGACCGTCGCGCCGATCTTGTGCCGGAAGTAGTACGTACCGTTGATGCGCAGCGTGGTGAGGTCGTTGGCGGCGCGCGCGGTTGCACCGGCGGCGTACGCGGCATCGAGTTGCATGGTCTCGCGAATGCGCGTCGCCGTGATGCTGAACAGGTGCTGGTCACCGAGGTACTGGTACTGCAGGTCCTCGGCGATGTCGCGAAAGTCGTTCGTGAGTCCGTTGAGCGGTGCCGCACTGCCCGCGCTGCTGCCACCGGGAAACAGCCTGAAATCCGCGCCGTAGACGCCGACCTCGATCGAGTGGCGACCGACGTTGTGCTCGTAAGCGAGCCGACCGTACGGCGCGAATCCCTTGACGACGTCGGTCGAGCTGCCATCCAGCGGGCCGGCCGATCCCGTGAGGGTGTTCGCCACGCCCTGCTTGGCAGAGCGGTAGGCGCCGAGTTCCGCGTACACGGATTCGTTCCAGAAGGCGTAGACCGACAGGCCCGCGACCTTCTGCGCCTGACCGCCGTCGATGGCGGTCGCCGCGAGCGAGCCCACCCGCGAGGCACTCGTCGCGTACGGGAAGCCAAATGCCGGCGTCGTATTCCACAGGTCCTGCACGGTCGGGTTGTTGTTGAGCGACACGCCGTAGATCAGGCTCTGCTCGCTCGGCAGCACCGCGAGGTTGGCGAGCCGGATATCGGTATTGTCGATGCCGATCGAGCCGCCACTGCTCGAGTAGGTGAGCTGCAGGAAGGCGCCGAGGTGCGGCGCAATCTTGCCGGCGTAGAAAATGCCGACCTGTTGCGGAAAGTCGACCGTGCCGTTCTGCGCGGTGCCCACCGGCTTGCCGCTCGAGGTGTCCGGCACGGCACGCGCGAGCTGCGTGTAGCCCGCCTGCAGCATGATCGACAGCGGCGGCGTGCTGGCGAGGTCGAGGAGCTCGGCCTTCTGCGGTGACACGTCCCGGACCTGCTTCAGGTTGTCCAGCACGTAGCCGTTGGCCTTGAAGGTTCGCCCGAAGTGGGTGAGCTCCGGCCACACCGTGTGGCAGGCCTCGCAGGCAAGCCCGGTCTGGCGCGCAAAGCTCGGGACCGCGTTCGCCTCCCCGGCCGCGAGGCACGCGAGGAGCGCGGCGCCGGGCAGGCGGAGTGGGCGCAGAATCGTGATCAGTGGTGCGAAGCGCATCGTGTCTACCCCCGGCGGCCGAAGGGGGGCCGCGCATGGGATCTACGCTAGCGGGGCTCGCGAGCCACCATAATCCGTGCGTTTACCTAGGGTGATGCGGTTTCCCGCGGCCCCCGCCGCCCACCGCTGTGGCGCCGGCGCGACCCTTAAGCCCTTGGCTCGACTGGACCCGCGCCGGGTGCGCGCGATTTCGCAGCAGTTGGAACCCGTTTCCGCAATCAGCTAAACTCCGCCGGCAAGCGGCACGAAAACCCGCCCCCGACCCGAACTCACCGGCCCCGCCGGCGCTCGGGCCGGTCAATAATTTCACGCGACATAATTTAGGAGTGGAGTCATGACCAAGTTTCTCAAGGTGGGCGCGATTGCCCTCGGCCTCGCGATGGCTGCCGGCTGCACGGACCTGAAGCCCCTGCAGGCCCAGATTGACGACCTGAAGAGCCAGATCAGCAAGGTCAGCTCGGATCAGGCCGGCCTGAAGTCGGCGATCGACAGCGCGTCGCGCTCGGCCGCCGCCGCC
>CAITAM010000352.1 GCA_903890265.1 uncultured Pseudomonadota bacterium
ATTCGGCGACACCGGCGGGTAGCCCTTGTCGGGCGCGACCTTGTTGTAGGTCTGGGAGCCGAAGGCGGACGAGCCGCCGGCGGGGCGGCCCGCCGGGTTGCCAACGGCCTGATTACCGCCGGAGGCCGGCAGCTGCGGCCGCGCCGGCGAGGCGCTGGCACCCGACGCCTGCGGCCGGCTCGCGCCGCCACTCGGCGGCCGATACGCCTCGGGACGGTTACGGACCTGGTCGCTGACGAGCGGCGGCGGCTTCGAGCCCGGCCGGGTGTTGGCGTTGTTCTCGAAGCGGTTGAAGTAGTTGTTGTTGGTCGAGTTGTTGATGTTGATGGTCGTGTTGTTGCCGACCCGGTTGCCGTTGCCCTGGCCGTAGTTGCCACCGTTGTTGCCCGGGCGATTCCACGAGTTCGGGTAGTTCGGCGGCGGCCGGTAGCCGTAGCCCGGGCCGTAGCCGGGCCGGTAGCCGCCGTAGTTGTAGTGCGGCGCGTAGATGTAGGTCGGGCCGCCCCACGGCCGGCCACCGTAGTAGAACCCGCCGTAGCCCCAGTGCGGGCACGGGTAGTAGCTGTCGGAGATGATGCTGTGCACGACCACGCCGGCGAAGAAGCCGAAGAACGCGGCGGCCGCGACGTCACCGGACGTCGGTCCCGTCTGCACCGGCGTCGTGTACACCGTCTGCGGCGGGTACTGCGGGACGTAGACGATCTTCGGATCGGCCGGCTGGATCACGATCACCTGCTGGCCGTTGGCCTGCTGGGTCGCGACCGTCTGCTCCTTGGTCGACTTGAGGTTGCCGACCGCCTGCGCCTGGGCGCGAAGCCGCTGCACGGACGCAAGCACCGCCGCCTGGTCGGTGTTGAACACCGAGCCAAGCTGCTTCGTCCAGTCGAAATTCGAGCACATCATGTCGATGATGGTCGGGAACTGCACGAGCGCCTGCATGCTCGGCCCGAAACCGGCCTTGATCGCCTCGTCCTGCAGCGCGGCGCCCTTGAGGTCCTGGTGCTCGAGCAGCCAGTTGCCGCCGTCCATCACTTCCTGCGGGTGCGAGGACGCGGCCAGGATCTGGCCGAGCAGCGCGTCGGGGTAGAGGGCGATGGGCGCCAGCAGCTCATCGAGTGCCGCCGGCGCGAGCTGGGCCGCCGAGGCCGTCGGGGCCGCGGCGAGCGCCGCGGAGGTCGTCGTTGCCGCCAGGGCCGGCTGGACCAGCAGCGCGGACGCTGCCAGGGAGAAGAGCCATCCGCGCATACCCACCTCGTTCGCTCGCGACGCAATCACCGCCGCGTCTTTTGCTGGCCCGCATTGTGCCCAGCTACGGTGCGCCTTTTCAACGACGCTCACGCTCGCGTCGCCAGCCCGGCCCGCACGTCCGGCCCCGGCGGTTGACGGCCTCACCGGGCGCGGGCATCCTCCGCCGCTCACGTGCAGTTCCCCGTGAAGGGGATTGAAAGGGAACCGGGTTGAACACCCGGGCTGCCCCCGCAACTGTAAGCGGTAGGCCGCGCATCACATGCCACTGGACCCCTCGGGTGTCCGGGAAGGCGATGCGGGGATAGAGCCGCGAGCCAGGAGACCTGCTGCGCGTGGTCGTCCATCGAGCGACCGGGGTGTGTCGCTGGAGCGGGTCATCCGAGTGACGACGGGGAGACGGGCGGCCGTGCTCTTCCGTGCGCCGTGGCAGACGATCGCGTCGCCGTGGCTGTCCCGGTGGAGCCGGACGTCCGTCGTTTTCGACGTGACTTCGGAGACCTGAAAGACTTGGACAGACACGCACCCGCGACCCGCCCGACCAGCGGGCGACCGTCCCGCCTCATTCCCACCGCCATCGGCCTCGCGCTGACCGCAGCGCTCGCCGCCCTGCCCCGCGCCGTGCACGCCGCCGACGGCGACGGCGCCGACATCGACACCGCCCATGACACGAGCGAGGAGGTGGTGGTCGTCGCCAACCGGGCGCCGCTGCCCCTGTCGCAGGTCGGCAGTTCGGTCA
>CAITAM010000353.1 GCA_903890265.1 uncultured Pseudomonadota bacterium
GCACGGCGAGCGACGGCCCGGCCTGCCCGGCCCCGATCACGATCGCATCCCAGGACTCCACCATGGCTACCTCGCGTCACTGACTTCAAACTGCCGCCCGAGCGTCGCCGCGATGGCGAGCGCCACCGCCGCGCCGGCCACGCAGGCCGGCCACCCGTAGCGGACGAAACACTGCCCCAGAACCGCGGCGCCCACCAGCCCCCCCGAGAAATAACTGGCGAGGTAGAGACCGCTGGCCGCACTGCGGCGCGCGCCCGCGGCGCGGCTGACAAAACCCGTGGCGATGGCCTGGGCGAGAAAAGCCCCGGCCGCGAACAGCGCGAGACCCGCGAGCAGCGCCGCGAGGTTCGACAGCACGAGGAGTGCGAGGCCGGCGCCGGCGACGCCAAGGCCCGCCATCAGCGTGCGCCGCGTGCCGATCCGGACCGCCACCCGACCGGCCAGCGGCGTCAGCACGAGCGACGGGACGAACACGAAGTAGACAAGACCGAGGTTCATCATGCCGAGCGAGACGGGCGGCTGCATCAGTACGAAGTTGACGTAGGAAAAGACGCCGATAAAGGCGAACAGGATGCTGAACCCCACGCCGAAAGCGGCCGCCAGCCCCGGAACGGCCACCACCGTCAGCTGCCGGAGGCGATCGCTCAGCGACAGGCCGGCGACCGCCGCGGTCGGCGAAGGGCGGACCGTGAGGTAGGCGAGCGCCGCACCGACGAGGTTCAGGACGGCAAAGGCGCAGAAATTGATCTTGAGGCCGAACGCGCCGGCGGCCGACGCCGCGATCAGCCGGCCGAAGAGGTTGGAGGCCACGTTACCGGTGATGTAGGCGGCAAAAGCCCCGGCCTGTGCCTCGCGGCTGCAGACCGCACCGAGATGCGCGAGCGTGAGCGTGAACGCCGTCGCCATGCAGAGCCCCTGCAGGACACGCAGGAGCGCGAACGTACCGAGGTCGGTGGCACCGGCGAGAAGCGCGGTGGGAACGGTCAGCAGCACGAGGCTGACGACCACCCCCGTGCGCCGGTCCACGAGATCGCCGAAGAGCGCGGCAACGGCCGCACCGATCGCCATGCCGAGCGTCGACGCATTCACGGCCACGCCCATCGCGGCCGGGGTCACGCCGTACGCGTGGGCTAGCAGGGGCAGGATCGCCTGGGTCGCGAAGAGGTCGACGAGCGTGAAAAACGCAATCAGCGCGATGACGGGACCGCTCAGCAGCGGCCGGCTCGTCGCCGGTTTCTCGTCTGGGTGCATGGACGGATCGTCCTCGGGTGGAAAGGGCGCCGGAGCCCCGCGTCCGATGCGGCACCCCGGCGGCCGGCCGGGCCGGTCTTACATCGTGTGCGGATCCTTGGCATCGACCGGCAGCAGGTCGGCCGAGAGCAGGATCGCCTTCGTCTTGCCGGTGTTCTTCCACCAGTGCGACGTGGCGCTCAGCTCCGGCGTCGCGTCACCGGCCTTGTGCTCGATCGGCACCGAGCAGCTCGACGAGTACTCGACGACATCACCCTGCACGACGTAGATGATGGCCGGACGGTTGCCGTGGCTGTGCCAGGGCACCACGCCACCTGGCTGGATTTCGAGGCGGCGCAGGCGGAACAGGCGGCCGTCGATCTTCGCCGGCTCTTTCGACACGTCGATCGAGGCCAGCACGTTGTCGGTGACGTCCTTGGCGGGCGTCGAATCCATCGGACGCACGTTGACGCCCGTCTTGTCGGCCGGGCACGCGCCGGCGTGCGCGGTCGAGGGCTCGATACCGGCGGCAAGGAACATCGCACCGAGCACGGCAGAATGAATAATCCGGTTGTTCATCAGCGAATCTCCACGAAGTAATACGGTTGAAGGTAAAAGAATGGTACCCACGAAGCAGACTTTGCATTGACGCCCCGGAACTCCGCGATGGCAGGGTCGCGCAGCTTTGCTTCGCTTCGTGCATCGAAAGCCGGTGTCACGCCGACTAGACCCGGGCTTAACGGGATTTATTACGGCGCGTGGAAAAGTGTGCGCGATAAATGCCCGCCTGCCGCTCGCGTCATGCGTCCGTGCTTAATTTGTTGCCGCGTGCAATATATTTTTCGCTTAGCCGGTCTGTGTCGGTGCAAGCGGAACGGAAGCCGGCGACCACCCTGCCGCGCACCGAGCCCGCCGACGAATCGTCTTTCCTATCGCTGATCAACCCCGAGGAACCGTCCATGTCCAAGGATCCGCTGGAGCGTTTTAATCGCGAGAAGTACGGGCAGGTCGTGCTCGTCCTGCAGGGCGGAGGCGCGCTCGGCGCCTACCAGGCCGGCGTTTATCAGGCCATGCACGAGGCAGGGCTGCGGCCCGACTGGGTCATCGGCACCTCGATCGGTGCGATCAACGCGAGCCTCATCGCCGGCAACCGGCCGGAAAACCGCCTGCGTGCGCTGCGCGAGTTCTGGCGCCGCATTCAGTACAACGACGTCGCGCACTGGATGAGCCGCCTGCCGGGCAACGGCGCGATGCTGGCGAGCAGCATGACCATGCTGGGCGGTGTGCCCGGCTTCTTTAAGCCGAACCCCTTCGCCTGGATGGGCGTGCACGCGCCGCTCGGGCCGGAGTCCGCGAGCTTCTACGACACGACGCCGCTCGCGCGGACGCTAGCCGACCTCGTCGACCCCGTCGCCCTCAACAGTGGCGCGCCGCGCCTCACGGTCGGGGCGGCCAAGGTCTCGAACGCCGACATGCACTACTTCGACAGCCGCGACACCCGACTCGACCTGCGCCACGTGCTGGCCTCGGGCGCACTGCCGCCGGCCTTTCCGGCGGTCCGCATCGACGGCGAGCTCTATTGGGATGGCGGCATTCTCTCCAACACGCCGGTCGAGGCCGTCTTCGATGACAAGCCACGCCGTAACGGGCTGGTGTTCGCCGTCCATATCTGGAACCCGAACGGCCCGGAGCCCAACAGCGTCTGGGACGTCATGAACCGGCAGAAGGACCTGCAGTACAGCAGCCGCTCGCTGAGCCACATCCATCGCCAGCAGCAGATCCACAAGCTGCGCCACATCATTGGCGAGCTCGCCGGCAAGCTGCCGGCGGAGCTCGCGGCGGATCCTGCGGTACGGGAAATGACCGCGTACGGCTGCCTGACGCGCATGCACGTGGTCCGCCTGATGGCGCCGACCCTCAAAGGCGAGTCCCACCTGAAGGACATCGACTTCAGTCCGGACGGCATCGCCGCCCGCTGGGATGCCGGCTACGGGGAGACGCTGAAGGTCCTCGACGCCGCACCCTGGACCGCCCCCGTTGCCGACCCGCTGGACGGCTTCATCCTGCACGAAGCCCAGGCCGGCGAAATGGTCGCCGCCCCGGCCAAGCCCTGATCACCGCCACCACAAGGAAACGTCACGTGAACTACCGTCCCCTGCTGCTGTCCCTCGTCGCCGCGTTGAGTGTCGCCGCGAACCTGACCACCGCCGGTGCCGCGCCGGCGCCCGCCCCGAGCCCCGAGAGCGGCGTCATCCGTGTGGCGAGCGCCTACGGCGTTGACGAAACGAGAGAGCGCCTGAAGAAGGATATCCACGCCAAGGGCATCCGGTTCTTCAGCGAAACCGACCAGTCGGCGCTGGCCGCGGGCACCGACATCAAGGTCGGCCGCTCGGTACTGCTGCAGTTTGGCAATCCGCCGCTCGGGCTGCAGTTCCTGACCGCCAGCCCGTACGCGGGCCTCGACTGGCCGGTCCGCATGCTCGTGTTCCAGGACGCGGACAACCACGTCTGGGTCGCCTACACCGACTTCGGCTTCATCGCCCGCCGGCACAAGATCACGAGCCGCGACGCGCAGTTCAAGATGGCCAGCGAAGTCGCGGCGTCCATCGCGCACAGCGTCGAGAAATAGGACGGCACGCCGGCGACCCGCCGGGCGACCCGGGCACCCCGTGCCCGACGCCCCGGCGGGGGGTCCGGACCCGCGGGATCGTCAGCCGCCCAGCGGGCGCAGCAGGGCGCGCGAGATGATGTGGCGCTGCACCTCGCTGGTGCCGTCCCAGATCCGCTCGATACGGGCATCGCGCCAGATGCGCTCCAGCGGCAGGTCGGACATCAGTCCCATGCCACCGTGGATCTGCAGGGCCTCGTCCGCCACCATCGCCAGCATCTCGGTGGCCTTGAGCTTCGCGATCGCCATGTCGGAGTCGGTGGCGGTGCCCTGACCGAGCTTCCACGCCGCCTCGAGCGTCAGCAGTTCCGCCGCCCGAAGTTCGACCGCCATGTCGGCGAGCTTGAA
>CAITAM010000354.1 GCA_903890265.1 uncultured Pseudomonadota bacterium
AAAGACCCACGGTCGCCCGCGCCCGCTCGTCGCCGAGGACGTCGTACAGACGGGTGCTGCCGACCACGTCGGCAAACAGAATCGCAAGTTCGGTGTCTTTGGCCATGGTCTCTGACAGCCCGGTCAAGCCCGTCACGGGTGCAACGCACTGCCTAAACCGCGATTATATACGCATCTCCCCCCGCGCCCCGGAGTTCGACCCATGGTCCACCGTCCGCCGCCGCCGTTGCCAATCCGGCGCCTCGCCGCCGCGGCGTGCCTTGTGCTGTCCGGCGCCTTGACCCTCGCCGCGCCCGCGCCGGTTGACGACGCCGCCCGCCTGCGCGACAGCGCGATGAAGGGCAGCGGCGCGCTGGCGATCGTGACCGAGCTCGTCACCGAGGTCGGCCCGCGTCTCGCGGGCTCGGCCGGCGACCGGGCGGCGGTGCGCTGGGCGACGGCGCGCCTGTCACGGGCGGGCCTGAGCGACGTGCACGCGCTGCCGGTCACCGTGCCGCACTGGGTGCGGGGCACAGCGACTGCGGTGCTCGAGGGCAGCCCGGCGCGGCCACTCGCCGTGGTCAGCCTCGGCGGCGCACCGGGCACCGGGGACGAGCCGCTGCGCGCCGAGCTCGTGGTGCTCACCGACTTCAAGGCGCTTGAGGCGCTGCCGGCGGATGCGCTCAGCGGCCGGATCGCCTACGTCGCGAACCGCATGCGCCGTGGCGACGCGCACCGCGCCTACGCCGACGCGGTCATCGCGCGCAACGAGGGGCCGGCATTGGCGGCCAGCAAGGGGGCCCTCGCCTACCTGCTGCGCTCAGTCGGCACCGACGACGGTCGCACGCCGCACACGGGCATGACCGAGTTCCCGGCCGGCCTGACGCCCATCCCGGCGCTCGCGGTCGCTGCCGCCGACGCCGATCTGATCGAGCGGCGCGCGGCCCGCAACGGCGCACCGGTGGTCCGTCTCGAGTCGAGCGCGCGCAGCCTGGGCGCCGCGCCGTCCGCCGACGTCGTGGGCGAGATCCCGGGCGACGGCAGCCTGCCCGGCATCGTCCTCGTCGGCGCCCACCTCGACTCCTGGGACCTCGCCGAAGGCGCGCAGGATGACGGCGCGGGCGTGGCGATCGCCATCGCGACCCTCGAGCGCATCCGCGCGCTGGGCCTGCGGCCGCACCGCGCCGTGCGGATCGTGCTCTACGCCAACGAGGAGCAGACCGGCACCGGTGCCGTCGCCTACGCCGAGGCCGCGAGCCGCCTGAACGAGCCGCACGTGGCCGCGCTCGAGGCCGACTTCGGCGGCGGGCGCGTCACCGACCTTCGCGTCGATGCCACGCTCGCCGCCGGCCGCTGGGTTGGTGCGCTCGCCACGGCGCTGAAGCCGCTCGGGATCGTTCGCGCGCCGGAAGCCGCGAACGGTGGCGCGGATCTCAAGGAACTCAAGGATCGCGGCGTGCCGGTCGTTGATCTCGTGCAGGATGGCACGCATTACTTCGACGTCCACCACTCGGCGAACGACGTGGTCTCGACCCTGAACGCCGCGGACCTCGATCAGGCGGTGGCGGCGTACGCGGCGACCGTGTGGCTGCTCGCAAACGAGGCGGACCTCGCCCGCTGACGCCGGCCGCTGACGCCAGCCGCTGACGCCAGCCGCTGACGCCTAGGGACCGGTCAGGCGGCCGGCCGCTCGAGCGCCGCCCGGCTCGCCGCCTGGATGAGCGAGGTGCCGGCGCCCGGGCGGGTCGAGGCGAGGCTGAGGGTGCGGCGGAACTGCCGCGCGCCGGGCCTGCCGGTGTAATGACCGAGTATGTGCCGGGTGATCGAGTGCAGCCGGGTGCCGCGCGCAAGCTCCGCGTCGACGTAGGGCAGAAACGCCGCCAGCACGTCCTCCGCGGACTGGGGCTCCGCACGGTACCCGAGCGCCACCTCGAGATCGGCGAGCACGGCCGGCCGGTGATAGGCCTCGCGGCCGAGCATCACGCCATCGAC
>CAITAM010000355.1 GCA_903890265.1 uncultured Pseudomonadota bacterium
AATAATCTCCGTGCGCCGACTGGGGCGCCAAAGGGACATTGCGGCAGCGGCACGGGTGGTCGACCGCCTTCCTGCTCCAGATCTGGGGGCACGCCGGGCCATTTAAAGGCCCCGATACCCGTCGACAGGACTGCGGGGCTCGCCTACCGTGAGCGGCAAATGCAGCGCCTACGCGTACCTCTGCCCACACTGCCCGTCTCGCAGGCGATCCCGGAGCTCATTGCCGCGCTCGAGGCAGGTGACGGGGCTGTTCTGGAGGCGCCGCCCGGTGCCGGCAAGAGCACGCTCGTGCCGCTGGCGCTGCTCGACAGCGCCATGGGTGCAGAGGGCCGCATCCTGATGCTCGAACCGCGGCGTATTGCGGCGCGTGCGGTCGCGACCCGCATGAGCGCAACCCTCGGCGAGAAAGTGGGCGGCACCGTCGGCTTTCGCACCCGGCTCGAGTCGGCCGTCAGCGCGCGCACCCGGATCGAGGTCATCACCGAGGGCATCCTGGTTCGGCTGCTCGACGACGATCCCGCCCTCGAGGGCGTGGCCGTCGTCATTTTCGACGAGTTCCATGAGCGCAGCCTGAACAGCGACCTCGGCCTTGCGCTGTGCCTCGATGCGAAGCGCCAGCTGGCGGCCCGCTTCAAGCTGCTGGTCATGTCGGCAACGCTCGATGGCGTCGCGGTAGCCGGCCTTCTCGGCGGCGTGCCAGTGGTGCGCTCCGCGGGTCGCCAGTATCCCGTCGAAGTCCGTTACGCCGAACGCGCGCCCGACATGCTGATTCCGGCGCTGTCGGCGACAGTGCGGCGCGCGCTCGGCGAGTCACCGGGCGACGCACTCGTGTTTCTGCCCGGCACGGCCGAGATCCGTCGCCTTGCCACCGCGCTCGAGTCGGCGGGGCTGCCACCGCAGGCGCGGGTCTTGAGCCTCTATGGCGACCTGCCTGCCGCGGCGCAGGACGCCGTACTCGCCCCGGCGCCCGCCGGCACACGCAAGGTGATACTCGCGACCGCCATCGCCGAAACCTCGCTGACCATCGACGGCGTTCGTATCGTCGTCGATGCGGGCCTCGCGCGACGCAGCCGCTTCGACCCGGTGACCGGCATGAGCGGGCTGGTCACGGTGAACGCCAGCCGCGCCAGCCTCGAGCAGCGGCGCGGGCGCGCAGGCCGGGTCTCGAGCGGCGTCTGCTACCGGCTCTGGCCGGAATCGACCGAACGCAGCCTCGCCGCCTACACGCCGGCCGAAATCGTCGAGGCCGACCTGTCGGCGCTGGCACTCACCCTGGCCGCCTGGGGCACGCCGGCAACGGCGCTGTCCTGGCTGGACGCGCCACCGCCACCGATGCTGGCCGCCGCGGAGTCGCTGCTCACCGATCTCGGCGCCCTTGATGACGACGGGCGCGTGACCGCGCGCGGCCGCCAGATGGCGGCGCTTGGCCTGCACCCGCGCCTTGCCCGACTGATTCTCGCCGGGCGGCAGCGTGGCCGCGAGCGCCTTGCTGCCGAACTGGCCGCATTGCTCACCGAGCGCGACATTGCCCGCCAGCGGCCGGGCGCGCGCGATGCCGACCTTCGCAAGCGCCTGCTGCTCCTGCGCGGTGAGAACGTGGTCGGTCTCGAGGCCGACCGCGGTGGTCTCGCCCGGGTGCGCGATCTCGTCAGGCGCTATTCGACCCGTCCTGCCGGTCCCGCCGACGACGTCGAC
>CAITAM010000356.1 GCA_903890265.1 uncultured Pseudomonadota bacterium
CACAGCGACTCTTGCGCTCGGCGCCGGACTGCTACATTTTCTGGCGGCTAGGACGTGAAGCCGCGCGCCTGCCTCAGCCCGCGGCGAGCCGCGCGGCTGCGCAGGCGTGCACAGCGATGGAGTGGCGATGACCGAGGCAAATACGCTCAAAGATCTCGTGGCCTCGCGCCGGACGGACGATCCCGCCATTAGCGCACCGGGCCGCCCGGCACTCACGTTCGCGGCGCTCGCCCGACTCGTCGATGAGACCATCGGCCGTCTGAATTCGTTCGGCATCGGCCGCAATGATCGCGTCGCCATCGTGTTGCCGAACGGGCCGGAGATGGCGACCTGCTTCATCGCGGTCGCCTGCGGCACGACCTCGGCGCCGCTCAATCCTGCCTACCGCGCCGACGAATTCGAGTTCTACCTCAACGACCTCAACGCGCGGCTGCTGATCGTGCTGCGCGGCGCCGACACGCCCGCGATCGCGGTCGCCGAAAAACTCGGCGTGCCCGTCGCCGACCTCGTGCCCGGCGACGTGGCCGGCAGCTTCACGCTCGAGCCGCGCGGCGCCACGCTGTCCGGCATGGCGGCGCACCCCGGCGGCGCCGCGGCCGAGGACACCGCCCTCGTGCTGCACACCTCGGGCACCACGTCGCGACCGAAGATCGTGCCCCTTTCACAGCAGAATGTCGCGGCCTCGGCGCGCCACATCCGGTCGTCACTGCAGTTCACGGCGGCCGACCGCGGGCTGAACATCATGCCGCTCTTCCATATCCACGGGCTGATCGCCGGGATTCTGGCGCCGCTGTCGGCGGGCTCGCAGGTCTGCTGCACGCCGGGCTTCGACGCGCTCAAGTTCTTTGCCTGGATGGACGAGGCCGCCCCCACCTGGTACACGGCCGTGCCGACGATGCATCAGGCGATCCTGACGCGGGCAGCGCGCAACGCCGAGGTGATCAAGCGCCACCCGCTGCGGTTCCTCCGCTCGTCGTCCTCGTCGATGCCGCCGCAGGTGATCGCCGAGCTCGAGGCGGTGTTCGGCGCGCCGCTCATCGAGGCGTACGGCATGACCGAGGCCGCGCACCAGATGGCGAGCAACCCACTGCCGCCGGCCGTTCGCAAGCCCGGCAGCGTGGGGCTGGCGGCGGGGCCCGAGGTCGCGATCATGGACGAGGCGGGTGAACTGCTGCCGGCGAACGAAATCGGCGAGATCGTCATCCGCGGGCCGAACGTCACGCGGGGTTACGAGAACAACCCGAAGGCCAACGCCGAGGCGTACACCAACGGCTGGTTCCGCACCGGCGACCAGGGCGTCAAGGACGCCGAGGGCTACATCTCCCTGACCGGCCGGCTGAAGGAAATCATCAACCGCGGCGGCGAAAAGATCTCCCCGCGCGAAGTCGACGAGGTGCTCATGGATCACCCGGCCGTGGCGCAGGTGGTCTGTTTCGGTATCCCGCACCCGAAGCTCGGCGAGGAAGTGGGCGCGGTGATCGTGCTCAAGGAAGGCGCGGGCGCCACCGAGGCGGAGCTGCGCGAGTTCGTGGCGACGAGGCTCGCCGACTTCAAGGTGCCGAAGAAGATCCTCTTCATGAACGAGATCCCGAAGGGCGCCACCGGCAAGCTGCAGCGCATCGGGCTCGCCCAGAAGCTCGGGCTCGGCTGAAGGGACAGCGCACGAGAGACGACGACCAGCGGCAGTTCAGGTTCCCGGCAATGCCTGCCGGCACGGCACCGAACGGTGCGGCGTCGGGCAGCCCAGAACACCAACGACAGGAACGGGGGGAGGGCGACATTAGAATGGAAGGCACAGCGCGGGGCACTCCGGGGGGGCGTGAGGCCGCTGCCTACAAGACGGGTTACCGGTGGTGGCAGCTCGGTCTTGGCGTCGTCTGCATGGTGATGATCGCCAACATGCAGTACGGCTGGACGCTGTTCGTCAATCCGATCAACGACAAATTCCACTGGGGTCGCACCGCGATCCAGGTCGCCTTCACCATCTTCGTCGTCGCCGAGACCTGGCTCGTGCCGATCGAGGGCTATCTCGTCGACCGCTACGGCCCGCGCGTCGTGGCCATGGCCGGTGGCGGGCTGTGCGCGATCGCCTGGTCGTTGAACTCGGTTGCCGATTCCCTGTCGACGCTTTACGTCGCGGCCGCGATCGGCGGTGTGGGCGCGGGCGCGGTCTACGGCACGTGCGTTGGCAATGCGCTCAAGTGGTTTCCGGACCGGCGGGGACTGGCCGCCGGCCTCACGGCGATGGGCTTTGGCGTGGGTTCGGCGCTGACCGTTGTGCCGATCGCGAACATGATCAAGGCACAGGGCTACGAGCACACGTTCCTCGTCTTTGGCATCGGCCAGGGACTCATCGTGCTGTTTCTGGCGTGGTTCATGGCGCCGCCCAGCGCGAGCTTCACGGCGCCGGGCATACTCGAGGCGCGCGTCTACGGCGGCCGTCAGTTCAGCACCGCGGACATGCTGAAGACGCCGGTGTTCTGGGTCATGTACGCCATGTTCGTCATGATGGCGGCCGGCGGGCTGATGGCGACGGCGCAGCTCGCGCCCATCGCCAAGGACTTCAAGGTGGCGGACGTGCCGGTCAGCATCCTTGGCCTCACGCTGCCCGCGCTGTCCTTTGCGCTCACGATCGACCGCGTGCTGAACGGCATCACGCGGCCCTTCTTCGGCTGGGTCTCCGACAAGATCGGGCGTGAGATCACGATGTTCGTCGCCTTCAGCATCGAAGGCATCGGCATTTTCCTGCTGAGTCGCTACGGCCAGGATCCGCTCGTCTTCGTGCTGCTGTCGGGTCTTGTGTTCTTCGCCTGGGGCGAGATCTACAGCCTGTTCCCGGCCACCTGCGGCGACACCTACGGCACTCAGCACGCCGCTGCCAACGCGGGTCTGCTCTACACCGCGAAGGGCACAGCCGCCCTCCTCGTGCCGTTCACGAGCGTGCTGTCGGCCCGCAGCGGTGGCTGGGAGACGGTGTTCCTGCTCGCCTCGGCGCTGAACCTCATCGCCGCGGTGATGGCGCTCGCCGTGCTGCGACCGATGCGACGTCGGCTGGCGCAGGCATCGGGCGCGACACCGCCGTCGCCCGCGGCGCTCGCGCCGGAGTTCTGAGCCGGGGGATAACGTGCCCGCCCGCGGGCCCGGCGGCCGCGCGGGGCGGCGGCCTGCGCCGCGGCGTGGCAGACGCAGTGAGGACAACGCAATGAAGTGGCTTCGCTTCGAGCACAAGGGCGCCGTTCGCTACGGCACGCTGGACGGTGACAGC
>CAITAM010000357.1 GCA_903890265.1 uncultured Pseudomonadota bacterium
CGGTGCAGGTGCCGATCACGATGGACACCGCGGCGCACGGCCGGGTCGCTCGTCCCGTGACCGTGTTCATCGTCCGCGATCAGGCGATCCGTCGGGCGCCTTACCTCGTGCTGCTGCACGGCCGCCCGCCCGACGCCGCGGGCCGGATCGCACTCGGACTGCAGACTTACCCGGCCAACGCGCGCTATTTCGCCGAGCACGGCTTCGTGGTGCTGATACCGACGCGGATCGGTTACGGCGTGACGGGCGGGCCGGACCTCGAATACACCGGGCCCTGCGAGGCCAAGGAATTCCGGGCGGGCATTGCGGCGGCGCTCGAGGAAACGAAGGCCGTGATCGCGTTCGCGGCGGCGCTGCCGTACGTCGATACGCAACGCGGCCTCGTCGTGGGCGAGTCCTTTGGCGGCCTGGTCGCCGTGGCATCCGCCGCAGACGCCCTGCCGGGTCTTCGTGGTGCGGTCAACGTCTCGGGCGGCGACGGCGGGGATTCACTGAACCACGTGGATCAGCCCTGCCAGCCCGACCGCCTGGCCGACCTGCTGCGGGAATGGGGCGCGCACACCCGCCTGCCCACGCTCTGGCTTTACAGCGCCAACGACCGGTTCTGGGGCCCGACGGTACCGACCACCTGGTTTCGCGCATTCCGAGCGGCCGGGGGACAGGGGGAGTTCGTTTCGCTTCCGGCGGACAAGAATAACGGCCACTTCATATTCACGCGCAACGCACCGGCGTGGCATCCCGCCTTCGAGTCGTTCGTGACCCGTCTTGGGTTCGCGGCGCCTGCCGCCAGCCCTAGCGGCGGAGCGACCGTGTCGACTCCCTGACAGCCAGCGTCGAGGGCGTGTCGCTGCGGGTCACGGTTCGTCCCTCGATCAGCTCGATGATGGCCTCGGCCGCCCGTTCGCCGAGCTCCGCGGTCGCGCGATGCACGCTCGTCAGCGGCGGGATCGTGAAACGCGACGCCGGCAGATCGTCGTAGCCAATCACCGAGACCTGCTTCGGCACGCTCAGTCCGCGTCGATGCAGCGCCAGCATCGCGCCGTAGGCCGTCTCGTCGTTGGCAGCGAACACGGCGGTAAACTCCTGCCGCGAATCGAGGAGCGCATCGATTCCGCGCATGCCACCCGCCGCCGTGTAATCCCCGTCGACGACGAGTTCCTTCGCGAACGGGATCCTGGCGGCCGACAGCGCCTTGCGGTAACCGGCGAGGCGCTGCAGCGCATCCGCGTGGTCCGCGGGTCCGGCGAGATGGGCGATGCGGCGGTGGCCCTGGTCGATCAGGTAATCGGTCGCGAGCCGCGCGCCGGCGGTGCTGTCGACGTCTAGGCAGTGGATACGCGCCGCGGTCACCGCGCGGCCCGTCAGAATCAGCGGGGCGCCACGGGCGAGGTTGACGAGCTCCTGCTCGGGCAGGCAGCTGTTCAGAAGGATGATGCCCTCGACCCGCCGGGCAAGCAGGTGGTCCACCGAACGACGCTCATCCGCTTCCCGGTAATGGCCGCTGATGAAGAGCGCGGCGTAGTTGGCCCGAATGAGCCGCTCCTCGATCGCCGACAGCACCTCGCCGTAAAAAGGACTGCCGAGCGACTGCGTGACGACCCCGACACTCATGGACCGGCCGCGGGCGAGCGAGCGGGCCACGGGATCGGGCGTGAAGCGCAGCTTGCTGATGGCGGCCTCCACCGCCCGAACCTTGGATTCCTTCACGCGGGCCGTCCCGTTCAGGATCCGGGATACCGTGCTCGGCGACACGCCGGCCTCGGCAGCCACCATTTGCAGAGTCACCGCGCCACCGGATGACGCGGTGTTGACGCTGCGCTCAAGGTCCGCTCGACGCATGATCCATAGCCTCCCGAGTCCGAGCTGTCAGGATGGGGCGCCAGACGGTAAGCCACGCGCCGCCTTTCCATGCTACCTGCCTCGCATGGAAAGAACTATTGCACCGCAGCAGCCCTGGAAGCGCTCAACGCGTTGCGCGTCAGGCCATGCCCTGTGATTGACAAGGAGACCGCGAGTTCGTTAGGTTCTGCAAGCGCTTTCATAAGTGACTGGCGGAACGTTGATCATGCCGCAATGCGTCAAGGATCATCGCTGCGGCACCGAGTCGACCGGCATGCGCTCATCCGCAGCGTGCCAGGCCCGCTGATTACTCCTTCACGAGGACAGACAACCGGTGAACACCACTGCAACGGGGACCTCGACGCGCTGGAGCGCGATTCGCCTGCTCGCCATCAGCGCCTGCCTTGCGCTCGTGGCGTGCAACGACAACCCCAACTGGAGCAATGCCCAGCCCTATGTCCGCATCGGCGGCACGATCGAGGGTGTTTACGGAACCGTCGTGCTCACGCTCAACGGCGTCGCGGGCGAGGACCTCTATCTCACGACCGACGGCAAGTTCCAGTTCCCGCTCGCGCTGCCCATCGCCACGGGCTACCAGGCGATCGTGAAGTCCACACCGGCCGGCGAAACCTGCACGCTGAAGAACGACACCGGCACGACCGCCGGCCCCGACGTCACCAGCATCGTGGTCCAGTGCTCGACGCAGTTCACCGTGGGCGGGACGGTCACCGGCGCCACGGGACCGCTGGTGCTGCAGAACAACGGCGGCGACAACCTGACCGTCAATGGCAGTGGCAAGTTCACCTTCGCCACACCGCTTTATATACAGCATGCCTACAACGTCACCGTGCTGACCGCACCGCTCGGCCAGAGTTGCGACGTCAGCAACGGCAGCAACACGCTCGTGGCGCCGGTGACGAACGTGGCCGTGACCTGCACCACCCTGCCCTTCACGCTGCGACCGCTGCCGGCGATCTACACGACGGGCAAGGCGATCAACTACGGTCCGTCGCGGGCAGGCGGCCCGCCGGCCAGCGAGTTGCCGACGGTGGCGCAGATTACCCAGGACCTCGACCTGCTCTCGGCAGCCGGCTTCAACCTGCTCCGGCTGTTCGGTTCGGACGCCGTGTCCGACCGCGTGCTGAGCACCGCCCTCGCCACCCACCCGGAACTGAAGTTCCAGACCGGGATTTACCTGGAAGGACCGACCTCGGCACCGGCCTGCACCGAAGCGGTCAACGACGCGCAGGTGGCCGCGGCCGTGGCCCAGGCCAAGAAGTACGCCAACGTGGTGGCCGTCAGCGTCGGCAACGAGACCTCGTTCGCGCACAACCAGCCGATCGCGTGTCTCGCCCACTACATCACGCAGACCCGCCTGCAGATCACGCAGCCGGTCACCGCGGATGACGACTGGTCGTTCTACGCGGGGCTGACCGGCGCCGACTACCTGCCGGACACGATCGTGCCGCTGCTCGACTTCGTGTCCGTGCACATCTACCCCTTCAGCAACAGCGGCCCGGCGAACTGCCCGAACACGCCGCCGAACTGCGGCAACTGGAAGACGTGGAGCCAGACCGGGGTCGCCGCCGGACCTGCGCGCGCGGCGGCGATGATGAACGACTCGCTCGCGATCGCGAAGCTCTGGTTCGCCAACGCCTACAACTACAAGGGGGCGGGCCAGACGATGACGAACGGCCAGCTCAGGCCGATGACGATCGGCGAAACCGGCTGGAAGGCGCGGCCGACGCGTCCGACCGACGCCATCGAGGCGGTCTCGGGCCCGGCGATCGCCAACCCCGTGAACTCGAAGTGGTACTACGACCTGCTGGTCGGCAACCCGCTGTCGCAGGCACCGGTGCTGCCGATTCCCGCCTGGCAGGGATCGACCCAGGGTCCGGCGACGATCTTCTTCTTCGAAGCCTTTGACGAGAGCTGGAAGGGCGTCGACGACGGCTGGGGCCTGTGGGACTCGAGTCGCGTACCGCGCTACGCCCTGTGCGGCACGGCGGTACCGAACGCGCCGACCTGCAACAGCACTGACTTCTACAATGGCGCAGGTTATTACCATTGATCGGTCATGACTGGGCGGCCGCGGTACCGATTTCGCGGTCGCCCGACCTATCTCCCGGTCTAACCGACGACCTCACGACTGCAGCAAGTAATCGCATCTGGAGCCCGCTGTGAATAGCCACCGTTTGGGTCTAAGTCTCGCGATCGCCTCGGTGATCGTTGCCTCGCAGGCGATGGCCGCCGAGAAGTTCGGGCCACTGGAACTCGCCGGCTTCCTCAAGGACGAGTACTCGAGCTGCGACAACTGCTCACCGGGCCTCGTGAATCCCTCGTCCTACGACCCGCGCGGCGTGCTGAACCCGCCGTACCCGCAGGTGAACCAGGCCAGTGCCTTCAACGGCCACGCGGGGTCGAACCTCGGCCTGATCCAGCTGTCGGCCGCGCTGCAGCACGAGTTCGACAATGCCATGCAGATCGAGGGGCGCGTGACGGGCCGCATGCGCAACGGCACGCAGGACATTCCCGGGCGTTACCTGATCGACACGTACCTCGGCGTCACGCACCCGAAGTGGGGCTCGGTCAAGGCCGGCACCATCACCGCCCGCTCCTGGTCGCGCTCGGACGCCTTCGCCTACCCGCTCGGCCTGTCCAACGCCTGGGCGCTGTCCGGCGCGGGCTATGGCGTCTTCCCGAAGGCCATCCGCTATACGACGCGCATGTTCGAGACCCGCTACGGCAAGCTGTCGCTCGAGGCGACCTACGCGCTGTCCGGCAAGCAGGACCCGATCAACAACGAGTTCCTGAAAAAGACCTACGCCGAGCAGGGCACGTCGATCGCGGATCCCGCGCCGCGGCCGCGCCTGCTCGAGCTCTTTGCGCAGTTCTCGAACGACAAGAACCTCGTCGAGCTCGTGGTGCAGACCAGCGAAGGCGGCCTGCAGAGCTCGTTCTCGCAGGGCTCGTTCGTCGGTTCGCAAGGCAACACGGAAAGCCTCGCCAACGCCGCGATCAACACCCCGGGCTACCAGACCCCGCACGAGAACGTCGAGACGCTGCAGGGCAACTACTACTACAGCCCGCAGTGGCGCCTGTCCTACGGCATCCGGCGCAACGAGTGGTCCGGGCAGCAGCAGCAGTGCGACTTTGGCTTCTTCAACCCGGCACCGGCCGCGCCCGCCCTGCCCTACGGCTGCTTCTACGACCAGGCGGGCTTCAACTACGCGAGCGACAAGGGCCTGCACCACGCCATCGAGTACGACGGCATGGCCGGCATCGCCTACCTGCGCGGCATCTGGGCCTTCACGGCCGGTGGCGTGCAGATGAACAAGGCCTACACCCACAGCCCAACCGAGTGGGGTCAGGGCAACCGCGCCACCTTCGTCAACCTCGGCGTCTACCGTCGCGTGCCCGAGGTGTCGCAGTACCTCGAGGTCTACGGCGGCCTCGCCCGGCAGATGTTCTGGCGGGCAGGACCGGCGCCGCTCAGCATGCCGGGCAACCTGGCCTTCGGCGGCGCGGACCCGCGCGTGTCCCGCTACAGCGACACGTTTACCATCGGCGGTAACATCGTCTTTTAAGGGGACCGACCATGCTGAGCCTCGCCTTCAGGCCCTACGTTCAGACCGGACGCTGGGCCGCGGCCCGCGGGCTCGTCGTCCTTGCGCTGCTGTCCTTCGCTGGCGTGTCGCTCGCCGATGACTCGGTCCGGGTCGGGCTCGGCACGTACTTCACCAAGCCCCGCTCCGGGCTGCTCGGCTCCGATGCCTCGCCACCCAACCCCGAGTTTGTGTCCGGGGAGGCGGCCGGCCGGGCGGCGCCGACCAACCAGTGGTTCA
>CAITAM010000358.1 GCA_903890265.1 uncultured Pseudomonadota bacterium
CGCGAGGTCGTCCGCGGCCCGGGTGAAGCCCGGCGCGCCGGTGATCAGGGTTGCCCACAGCGCGCTGTCTGCATCCTCGGTGCCGAGAACGACGAGGTCCTGCCGGCCGACGAAGCTGCGGGCGGCGCTTGGAATGCGCGGGCTGATGATCCGGCCGTTGAGCTCCGCGGTGGCGACTTCACCGACCCGCCGCTGGACTTCGCGCTCGCCGGCGTGGAATGGATGAGCAGGCATGCGGTGTACCTCCATGGGACACGGTGGTCGCGAGGCCGGGCCCGAGACCGGACCGGGATCGGGTCCGGCCCTCCCCCCGGATCAGAATGTGATCAGTCGGGCACCGTCATCCAGGTACTTCGACAGGTCGATGACCCCTGTGGTGCCCGGAATGGCGCGCTCGCGCACGTACTTGATGCCGGCGAGTTCACCGGACTCGGCACCGAACGCGTCGGCGCAGCCCCCGCAGGCAATCGCCGTGTCCTTCACGGCGTTGTACAGCGCGTGCGCGGCATGCTCCGGCTTCGTGAGCTCGGCCGGCCAGCGCGACCCGGCACCCTGGAAGATCAGCGTCACGTCCTGCTGCTTATCCTTGAGCTCAATGGTCAGGAACAGCGCGTTCAGGAGTCGCCCCAGGGCGTCCTCGCCGCCGGCCTTCGGGTCCGAGAATACGACAACAACGGTTTTAGCCATGACAGTTACCTCGCAGCAATTGATTACCGATCGACCGTTCGGTATATTACTCGCCGACGGAAGCCCGTCAAGAAATATTTTACCGATCGTCCGGATTATTCGAGGATGAGGCATGGGCAGGACGGCCACCATCGATGAGGGGGAACTGGTCGCAAGGCTAGGCGAAGCCTTCCGCCAGTTCGGCTACGAAGGGGCAACGCTCACACTGCTCGCGAAGGTAACGGGCCTGCAGAAAGCGAGCCTCTACCACCGGTTCCCTGGCGGCAAGGAGCAGATGGCGCGGGAGGTGCTCGATAATGCCCAGGCCTGGATAACGGCCCATATCCTTGATCCGCTCCGAGGCCCGGGTGAGCCGTCAGCACGGGTGGCGGCCATGGTCCGTCAGGTGGATGAGTTCTACCGTGGCGGCCGGCTGCCGTGCCTGCTGAACGTGCTCGCCTCGGGCGAGAGTATGCAGGGCCCGTTCGCGACGGACATCAAGGCGATGATGGAAGCGTGGATCGGCGCGCTCTCGGCCGTTGCTATCGATGCCGGTTGCGACAAGCGGCGCGCGCGGGGTCGGGCCGAACGGTTTATCGCGCTGCTCGAGGGCAGTCTCGTGGTGTCGCGCGGGCTGGGCACCGTACAGCCGTTTCGCGACGTGCTGAAAGGCGCGGCTCTCGAACTGCTGGGCGACCAACGCTCAAGCCGCGATTCCTGAGGGCGTCGCTGCCGCTCCGGCCGTCAGCCACGGCTCCAGCGTCCGCGCGCAGGCCAGCGACGCCGCATTGCGGATGAGTACCCGCTCGATGTGCCGCCTCATCGCCAGAGAACCCGTTAACTCGGTTCACCGAGAGATTGCTAAGCGTGGTAAATCGAGCACTTGCGCCGGCGTCTTGGCACTTAGTAAGGTCTGTGATCCGACTCTTCGTCGTTGCAGTGCCCGAGGATTTTTCGATGCCGCGAACCCGCCGCCGTGCTTGATCGGCCCGTGCTCTGCGTGGGCGAGACGCTGTGGGACGTGTTGCCGCAGGGTGAGTTTCTCGGCGGAGCGCCGCTGAACGTCGCAGCCCACCTCGTCCGGCTCGGGAGACCCGCACTGCCGGTGACCCGGGTCGGTGACGACGCGCGGGGCGCCGAGGCAGTCCGTCGCATGCGCTCGCTGGGCATCGCGACCGATCTCGTTCAGCTCGACCGGGAGCTGCCGACCGGGGAGGCCCGTGCGGTCATCGGAGCCGACGGCGCGGCGGCGTATGCCTTCAAGCAGCCTGCCGCGTGGGACCGACTGGCGAGCACCGACGAGGCCGTCGCTGCGGCAGCCACGGCCGCGGCGGTCGTCTTCGGCACGCTCGCCCAACGCGCGCCCGAGAGCCGGGACGCGATTCGCCGGCTGGTCGATGCCGCCGAATGGTCCGTGCTCGACCTCAACCTGCGACCGCCGCATGCCGACCTCGAGGTCGTCCGGGCGTCGCTCGAGCGTGCCCACCTCGTGAAACTCAACGAAGACGAGCTGCACGTCGTGTCCGGCTGGCTCGGCATCCCCGCTGACGCCGATTCGCTGCAGCACGCGCTCCAGGATCGCTTCGGTACGCGATCGCTGTGCATCACGATGGGCGCGGCCGGCGCACGGCTCTGGCATGAGGGACGCTGGCACGACCAGCCGTCGTTCCCAACGACGGTCGCCGACACGGTCGGCGCCGGCGACTCGTTCCTCGCCACGCTCATTGCGGGACTGCTGGCCAACCGCCCCGCGGCCACGGCGCTACGCCAGGCCGCCCGGGTCGCCGCCTTCGTCGCCTCGCAGCACGGCGCAATACCGGACTACGACCCGGCGCCGCTGCTCGCCCCCTGACCCGTCACCGGATCACGACGACCCGCGCCCGGGCCCATCCAGTCTGTCGCCCCGGGGTTGACGTCCCGGCCAGCGAGGAATGGCGCCGAAAAGCGCCGGCAAGGGACCCCGGGCCGCCCGGGATCCCCGCCGTACGCAGCGGCCCTTAGAACTTGTAGCCCACCGTGGCACGGACCGTGCGGCCATTGATCGACCGCGCGCCCTGGCCGTTGTCGTACTCCGTCCAGCCGGTGGTGTTGAACAGGTTGTTGGCACTGAGCGACGCGAAGGCGTGCGAACCGATCTCGTAGCGCGCGAACGCATTCACGGTCGCGAACGACGGCTGGATGATCGTGTTCTGGTCATCGCCGAAGGACTTGTCCGTGCCGATGATGCTCCCGCCAATGGTGAGCGCATTCCAGCTGTAGGACGGCGACAGCTGGTAGATGTAATTCGCGAGGCGGTGCGGCTGGTTGTCGATGATCGTCGGATCGTTCGATCCGATGATCTTCGCGTCCGTGTAGGTAAAGCCGCCCCGGATCTGGAACCCACCGACGTGGTAGC
>CAITAM010000359.1 GCA_903890265.1 uncultured Pseudomonadota bacterium
AACCGGCAGATTTTTTTATTTTTCAGCGTCTTGACGTAAAGATTCGCCGCGACGACTTGACCTAATCCCGGCGCTGGCCGCGGCCCGTGCGGGCGGAGCCACTTACTGCGAGTCGGCCTCGGCCGCGGCGCGGCGCGCCCCGTCAGTGGCCGCCGCGCGGGCCAGGTCGTCGTTCACCTTGGCCTTCAGCGACTGCGCAGCGCGCACTTCCTCGACCCGCGCCCGGCCCTCGGCGGCGGCGCCCACCGCCGTCTCGCCGAGCCCGCAGCCGCTCGTGAGTGCGGCACCGGCCGCGACGGGCGCGAGCACCCGAACCAGCGACCACCCTGACTTCATGCGCTGCACTCCTGACCGGCCGTTACGACACCCGGCGGTCGAGGCTACGCCGACGCCCGGCCGCGACCCGTGACGCGCTCGGCACTTTCCGCCGGGCGGCCGCGGTCCTTAACAACCCGCGGCCGGCGGCGGCGCGAGGCGCTTCAGCGGCACGGCGAGACAGAGGCGCGTGCCGCCACCGGGCAGCGCCTCGATGCCAAGGCGTCCCTGAATCAGGTGCGCCCGGTACTGCAGGAGGCGCAGGCCGAGTCCCGACTGGCGCAACGCATCGCCGCTGACACCGCGGCCGTTGTCACGGACCTCGAGCACGAGTGCCCCGCCCTCGACCCGGCAGGCGACCGCGATGGCCGTGCCGCCGCTGTGGCGGCGCGCGTTCTGCACGCCCTCGTGCGCGATGCGGTAGACGTGATCTGCCGCGAGGTCATCGGTGACGGCCGCATCGACCGCGGGGTCGACGCTGACCGTGACCGGCAGCGCACCCGCCACGTCATCGCCGAGGCGCGCCAGCGCATCCGCGAGCGAACCCCGCACCACCTGCAGTGGCGAGAGGCCCCGCGCGATGTCGCGCGCGCCACCGATGGCGCGGTTGAGCTGGTCGACCAGCGCCTTCAGTTTCGCGCGGTAGGCATCCGGCGCGAGGTCGCGCCCGGTCGCCGCACCCTGCAGCAGCAGGGCAATACCCACCAGTTCCTGGCCCACGCCGTCGTGGATGTCGGCCGCGATCCGTGCCCGCTCGCGCGTCGCGAGCGTCAGCACCTCGCGCTGCAGCGCCCGCTGCTCGGTGACGTCGGCAATGGTGAACGTGAGACCGCCGATCAGCGGGTTGTCGAGCTGGTTCGAGCCCGAGATGCTCAGCACGCGCCGCGCACCGGACGGGCTGTCGGGACTGATCTCCACCACGCCGGGTTCGGGCCCCGCGCCGTTCGCCTGACGCAGACCGGCCACGAGCCCGGCGAGCTGCGCCTCGTGTGCCGGCCCGAACAGCCCGGCGAACAGCCGCCCCGTCAGCGCGCCCGCCGCAGCGCCGAGCACCGCGTCCGCCGCCGCGCTCGCAAAGCGCACCGTGCCGTCGTCGTTCACGATCAGGATCAGGTCCTTCGACTGACGCACGAGTTCGGTCAGGCGCCGATCGGCTTCCCGGGTGGCCAGCACCCGGTTCAGTTTCACGAGCTCGCGGTGCACGCCGGCCTGACGGGTCACGATCAGCCAGACGCAGGCGACGACCATGCCGATCAGAATTGACGCATCTGCCGCACGGCGGGTCGCGAGCGTGCCTGCCACGACGAGGATCCCGAGCAGCACCGTGATCGCCGGCAGGAAGTTGTGGGCGGCGGGCTCCGCGCCGTCATCGCGCCGCGCCGGCCACTCGCACGGACCGCGCGGCGCGGCGGCGGCGGCCGAGACGATCATCGCAAAGCCGAGCGCGTCGCCCAGGTTGTACAGCGGGTCGAGCGGTGCCTGGTCGTTCAGCCAGCCGGTGAGCCAGGGCACCTCCCAGATCGTCTCGATGAGCCCCGCGCCCACGAGCGAGAGCACCGCCGGGTGGTCGCGCAGCCGCGGCAATCGCATCAGGATCATCGCCGCCATCGTCAGCATGCCGGTGATGACGATGGCGTAGCCCAGCGTGAACGCCTGGTCGATCTTCTGGTTGCCGTTCGCCCGCAGCGGCTCGAAGAGCACGGCCCAGAACGTGGCGAGCTCGGTGGCAAAGATGATCCCGGCGTCAGTCCAGAAGCGACGGCTCGTGTACGAGCCGCCGAGCGCGACGTACACCGTGCCGAACAGCGCGGCCATGACCACGTAGCCCAGCAGGTAGAGCGTGTCCGTGACGACGAGGCCGGGCTCCACGCCGAGCGGCCGCCAGACGTTCCAGCCGACGTTCGCGAGGCAGAGCAAGACACCGTAGGTCGCCGCCAGCAGGGCGACGGTGCGCACCGCCGGGGCCCTCGTGCCGGCGCGGCCTGCTTCCACGAGGCAGAGGGCGATCGCGATGAGCTGCAGCGGGAGCGACACCCAGTCGGCGAGCTCGGTGCGGATCGGCGTCGCCCGCAGGCCGAGGAGCAGCACGGCGACGAGGCCGGTGTAGCACCAGCAGGCAACGGCCAGCGGGCGGCGCCAGACGGAACGGCTCGGCGAAAGGCACGGTACGGTGTCGGTCAGCACGGGGTTTGGCCCAGGGCGAAGGCCGGCCCGCGCGGCGGGCGGCCTCCTGACGCTAAATTATGGCGGGATGGCCGTAAAAGAACACCCGGGCAGCGTCCCGCGGCCGGCACGGCGGGCCCATCGGCGCAGTGCTGACCGGCCCGGCCGTCGCGCTCAGCGGGGCCCGTGGGTCAGGGCGATCGGGCGCCGCCAGCCCTCCGCCGCCACGGCCCGACGACGCCCGCCCCGCCTCGGCGAACCGGCAGGACCGCCGCCGCCCGGCCGTGTGCCGGGCGGCGTCCGCTCCGTGCCCCTCGCCGCGTCCTCGTGACTAGCGGAACCGGACGTTCAGGTCGACGCCGGCGGTCCTCGGCTGGTTCACGGCCACGCGGTTCCAGTCACCGACGTTGCTCGCCGCCTGGGTCACGTTGTTGAGCGGCACGCGCTTGTCCGCCAGGTTGTTGATGAAGAGCACCGCCGACCAGCGCCCCGCCTCGATGCCACCGCGCACGTTGCTGAGGTAGTACGACGGCAGCGTGTTGACGGCGAAGGTGGCGTCGGTGCGGCTGCCGGTGTACGTCGACTCGGCGCGGGCCGTGATCGCCCGGTCGTCGACCAGCTGGTGCCGGTAGGCGAGCGCCACGGTACCCGTGACCTTCGGCACCTGCTGGATCGCACTGCCGACCGTGAAGACCGAGTCCGTGAGGCTCGTGTTGACGAGGCTCGAATGCGAATACGCCACGTTGGCGAGTGCCTGCAGGTCGTGCACGACCACGGCGTTCATCTCCACCTCACCGCCGTAGACGCGCGCATCGCCCGCATTGGCCGTGTAGACGTAGCCGCAGCTGCTGAGCGAGTTGGTCTGCTGCACGCCGTTCCAGTTGACGTAGTACGCCGCGGCGTTGAGCGTGAGGCGGTTGTCCGCCGAGCGCCACTTCTCGCCGAGCTCGTAGCTCCAGACCGTGTCCGACTTGAACTGCGTCGGACCGTTGACGAACGCGCCGTTCGAGTTGTACTCGACCTGCAGCTGCGCCTCGCAGGAGGTCGGTCCCGAGGTGGGCACCGGGCCGGTACCACCGCCCGGCCGGAACCCCTTCGCCGCCGTGGCGTAGGCGAGCAGGTTCTTGTCGAACTGGTAGGAGAGCGTGAGCTTCGGGGTCACGCCCTGCTCGGTCTCCTTGGTCGACAGCTGCGTCGGCGCACCGGCCAGCCCGCCGTACTGGTTGAGGTCAACGGTCGAGTCGTAGTGGAACCGGCGGGCGCCCACCGTCACCGAGAACGGCTCGGTGATGTTGTAGGTCAGCTCGCCGAAGATGGACTGCTGGCGGATCTTGAACGGCGTGAGGTAGGTAAACAGGTTGTTCGTGCCGATGTTCGGATTCGACGCACCGGTCTCGGAGGGGAAGGTGATATCCCAGGGTGAGACGAAGTCCGAGTAGTAGTAGCCGACGAGCCACTTCAGGCGCCCATCACCCACCGACGACAGCCGCAGCTCCTCGGACGTCTGGTGGGACTTGTTGTCCTCGATCGCGTAGCTCTTGCCGAGGTTGCCGTTGCCGCTGGTGAAGCCGGTGACGCCGATGCCGACCGTCGGTGGCAGCAGGTAGGTGGTCCACGACTCGGCCGTGTCCTGCGTCAGGGGCTCGTGCCGCGACCAGTAGGACGTCGCCGAGCTGATCTCCACCGAGTCGGTGCGGTACTTGATGCTCAGGGCGCCAAGCCAGAATTCATCGCTGTAGCGCTCGGCGGTGTCGAAGGGCTGGTAGAACGCGTTGCGGTCCGGCGGACTGTCGATGTAGGGGAAGCCGTTCGAGCGAAGCTTCTGGTAGAAGTAGCTTGGCGCGACGGTGAGCCCGTCGACGACGTTGAAGAGCGCACTGGCGCGGACGCTGGTCTTTTCCACGTCGTTCGCGTGGTGATAGACCGCCGCGACCGGCGCCGAGGTGACATCGCCGCGGGTCGTGTAATAGGACCCGTACGGCCCGTTGACCAGTCCGCCCGGCAGCGGGAACTGGCCTGGCGCGATCACCACCCGGTCGATGAAGCCCGGCTCGTAGCTGTAGGAACCGACGAGCCGCACGGCCGCCTTCTGGTCCCAGAAGGGGATGTTCACCATCGCGTTCTCGCCGTGGCCGAATCCGCCCCGGTTCGTGTCGGTGAATTTCACCTCGCCCGACGTATCGAAGGCGGCCGGGTTGGGGGCGTTCGGGACCAGCTTGATCGTGCCACCCATCGACCCCGAGCCGTACAGGGTCCCCTGCGGGCCGCGCAGGACCTCGATGCGGTTGAGATCGTACAGATCCGGCGAAATCACGATCTTGCCCTCGTTCGTCGCAGCGGGTGCCGTGAGCGAGGTCTCGTCGAAGTAGAAACCGACCGTCGGCGAATTGCCGCCATTGGAGGCGATGCCGCGCATCTCGAATTCGGTCATTCCGGGACCGCTGGTGCGCATCGAGACGCCGGGAATCGTCTTCAGCAGCGAGTCGAGATCGCTGAAGCCGCGGTTCTGGATGTCCGCGCCGGAGAGTGCCGTGATGCTGATGGAGGTCTTCTCAAGCGTCGACTCGCGCTTGGCAGCGGTGACCACGATCTCCTCAAGCTGGCCGTCATCGGCCCGCGCGGCGGGCTGCGCCGGCGCGTGCGGGGGAAACAGGCCCAGCAGTCCCATGGCACTGCCGGCAACGACGCCGCGGGGAAGAGCGACTTTCTTCATGGTGTTTCCTTGTAGGAGCAACGTGTCAGCCGGGATCGGGAGCCGATGATAAGGGCAACGAGGCCATCCCCGCGGCGCAAGATGCGCCGCTACGCCCGAGGGTCCTCGGACAGGCAGAGAGCGTATCAGTGGCCGGGCGCCGGGGACACGGCGTCGGGCTTCGCGGCGCGGGCGGCGACGTCGTCCAGCATCCGGTCGAGCGCCGCGCGGTCAAAGTAGCGCCCGGCGAGCAGCACACCGCGGATCCGGCGCGTG
>CAITAM010000360.1 GCA_903890265.1 uncultured Pseudomonadota bacterium
CTTGGTCCCGCCACTGCCCGGCACCCACTCATAGCCGTAGACGTCACCGCCGCCACGGGCATCGACCACCGCGCCCGATTCGAGCGAGAGCTTGCCGGCGTTGAGATCGATCGTGCCATTGCCGAGCGGCGCCACCGGCGCCGTCGTGTCGGTGGTAAGCCCCCAGACCCACGAATCGCCGTTCTCGACCCGCCCGAACGGCAGCAGCGCGCCGTAGCCGGACACCGAGGTCACGCTGCCCGGCAGCAGCGACAGGGTATCGGCCGTGAAGTTGATCGTGCCAAAGGGCGCGTAGAGGCGGCCCGCCTGGCGGATGGTCGGCGCCGACAGGCTGAGGCTGCCGCCGACCGAGAGCGGCACGCCGGGGGCGCTGCCGGCCGCGGCGAGATCCAGCTCGCCCGTGGCCGAAACCGCGTAATGCACCGCGCTCTGCACGTAGACGTCGCTGGCCGAGAGCGTGAGCTGCCCGGCGTCGGCCAGCGCGCCGTTCTGTGCGGCGGTGGTCTGGTTGCCGCGGAAGGCGATCGGGCCGTTGCTCGCGATCGTGGTCGTCTGCGCACCGCTGATGACGAGGCTGCCGTAGACATCGACGGAGCCCGTGCCGCTCAGCGTGAGCGTCGCGGCACCGGCCACCGGCACGGCCGGGACGTAGGTCTCCGAGCCCGCGCCGAGCGAGAGGTAGGGGGCGGTCAGCGCCGCGTTGCCACCGGTAACCAGGATGGTGGGCGCGCGAAGGGTCGCGCCGAGCCCCAGGCTGAGCTGGGTCGCCGGCGTGAACTCGATCTGGTCGCTGACGAGGTTCAGCGTGTCGACGCCGGAGGCCTGGATGGCCGACGCACCGAGTACCGCGAAGCCCGCGCCGTGCGGCTGGGGCACGCTGGGCGAGGCCGGGGTGAGCTCGATGGTGCGCGGCAGGCCGGGGAACGACGCCGCGAGTTCCGGCGGCGTGCTGAAGCCGGTGCCGAGCGACGGCGCACCGGCATCGGCGAGGCGGTTCAGGAGCACCGACAGCGTGCCGCCGGCCGCCTTGCCGGCGCTGCCGGTGCCGCCGGCCCCGCTGAACGTGCCGAGCAGGGAGATCTCCTCCGGCGAGTAGACGGTCAGGCTGCCGCCGGCGCTCGCGATCTCGGTCCGCTTGGGCGCGGCCGTGGCGCCGGCCGCCGTGACGTCGATCGGCGCCTCGGTACCGGCAAAATTGATGACCGAGCCGGTCTCGGCAAGCACCGAGCCGCGCTGGGCGAAAACGTCCACCGTCCCGCCCGCGAGCACGGTGCCCTGCAGCAGGTTGGCCTTGTTGCTCGTGTATTCCACGGCACCCGACACGTCGAGCACGGCCTCACGGCCGAGGTCGATCTGCTGCGAGGCCACGTAGCCCGGGTCCTGCTGCCCGGGCGTCGGGATCTTGAGCGTCACGGTGCCGTCCGCCACGCGTAGCCGGCCGTCGAAGTTCACACCGGCCTCGCCGGTCAGCGACACGCGCGAGGTCGGGTCGGCGGTGATGACCGCGCCCTTGCCGACCGAGAGCGTGCCGAACGTGTCCGGCGTGTTGCCGGCCGCTGCCACGGCGCCGAGCGTCAGCGATTCGGTCTGCAGCGCACCGGTCGCGGGCAGGCCGACCGCGAGGCGACCGACGAGATCCGAGCCGCTCGCGAGCGTGCTGAGACCCGAGCCCGAGGCGGCGAGCAGCGAGGTCGCCTGCACGGCAAGCACCGTGCCCGGGTTGACCGTCAGCGTGTCGCTGGTGCCGGCGAGCTTCGTGCCATCCGCCGTCAGGCTGACATTGGCGAAGCCGTAGCGGTTGAAGAGCGACGCATCGAGCATGAGCGTCTCATTCTTGGCGGCGTCGGACGCCACCGTCTGGGCAGCCGCCCACGAGGTGCCGCCGCTGCCAATCTCGATACGCGGCGCGGTGATCGCGAGCGAGCCCCCCTTGCCGCCCTGCACGGCATAGGCATCGAGCGCGATGTTATTGCCGAGTGCCAGCGTGCCGTCCACGCCCTCGCTGACCGTCATCGAGCCGGCATTGCCGGCACTGAGCTTGCCGGTGCTGTTCAGCCAGCCGCCGCCGCTGAGCTCGAAGGCGTCGCCGTTACCGAGGCTGACGGTGCCGCTGGCCACGCCCTGCTTCAGGACGATGCTGCCGCCATTGGTCAGCAGCGGCGAGGTCGCGAGGCCCGATGCGCGGCTCGCGTAGTCGTTGGTCCACGTGCCGCGCACGTCGAGCGTGCGTCCGTCGGCGACGAAGACGCCGCCCGAGGCGATTTCCGCGGCACTTGCCGAGGCCGAGATCTGCGACTGGGCGGTGATGCTGCCGCCCGGGATAGTGACGTTCGCATCAATCTCGACGCGAGGCGCTGCCATCGTCAGCGAACCGCCACCGGCAAAGGTGAGCGGCGCACCAGCCGCGACCGTGACGTGCGAGTTGCTGTAGAACGCCAGCGACGTAAAGCCGTTGTCCAGCAGCGGCTGGGCGGCGAGCTGCAGCGGCGTGCCTGCCGGCAGCGTGGCGTCATCGCCGACCCCGATCGGCGCGGGCATCGTGACGAGGTCGATGCCGGGCGCACGGTAGTCACCGGTGCCGCTGGAGCCACCCGCGTCGCCGATGATGAGCTGGCCACCAGACACCTGGGTCTGCGGCGTGCGCTGGAAGCGGCCGTTGACGGCACTGCCGATGAACTGGCCGGACAGCGCCATCGCGGTGCCCTGCAGCTGGATCTTGCCCGCGGCACTGCCCTGCACGTAGCCGGGGTCGTAGACGCCCTGCTGGCCGGTCGGGACCTGCGTGATGACACCCCAGCGGTCGGAGACCTGCTGCACGGTCGGATTCACGACGCCGAGGTAGAAAGCGTTGGGGTCGGCCGAACCGATGTCGACGAGACCGCCGCTCGCGGTCACGAGCTTGGTCGTTGCGACGTAACCTGGCGTGTAGTTGACCGTGCCACCGGAGACGTTGATCGTGGCCCCCGAGGCGACTACGACATCGCCCGCCGAATTGAACGAGACGTTGCCGCCGGCCGAGGTGCGCTGCAGGATATCCTGTGGGATCAGCGCGAGTTCGCCGGTGACGTCGCCCACCGTGGTGCCGATCGACTTGCCGCTCGCGTCCACCACCCGGGCGTCGACGTAGACCGTCTTGCCGCGCAGGTTGCCGTTGCGCTGCGCCGGCGAGTTGGCGAGTTCGTTCGCGCGCAGCTGCGCCTCGACCACGTTAATGGTGACCGGCAGCGTGTCGCTGCTGCCCGAGAGATCGATGCTGGCGCCGCTGTCGACGTGGATGCGCGCGTCGTTGAGCGGCGTGCCGGCGACGAAATTCTCGTTGGCCGTGACGTTGAGCGAGCCGCCCGGCATCACGACCTTGCTGCCACCCTGGAAGTAAATGCCCTGCCCCTGCGCGGTGATGCTGGACGGCGTCTGCGCCTGCTCGGCGTAGGCGGTCTTGCTGGTCAGGTCCGGCAGCACCTCGGTGACACTGCCGGACTCGAAGCTCACCGCGCCCCAGCGCTGCGGCGTCAGCTGGAAGTTGCCGGGTGAATCCTCGATCACGCTCGTCGTGTCGGCGGCGAGGAGATGCACCGAGCCGTTGGCGGTGACGCTGGTGGTCGCCGAGACGCGGCCCTGCTGATTGACGGCAAGACCCACGAAACTGACGTCGCCGCGGTCCGCCGTGGCGACACCGCCACTGAGGTTCGTTACCGCACCACCGCCATCGACTTCGACGATCAGGCCGCGCAGGTTCGGGCTGGAGCTCGCCTGCAGGTAGACTTTGGAGCCCGCGGCGAGCACCACCTGGCCGTCCGGCGCACTCAGCGTACCCGCGTTCTGCACGTTGGACGACGCGAGTAGCAGGCGGCCGTTCGTGCCGCTCGTCGTCAGTTCGGCGCCGGACTCGACGCGAATGCCAACCAACTGCGGGTTGCCGTTCGCGTCGAGCACCGGATTGCCGTCGTTGTCGAGGATCTGGGTCCGCCCGTCGCTGTTCAGTGCCGCGCGGCCGGCCGCCAAAATCGAGGTGTTGAGCAGGCCCTGGTTGAAGTCCTGGTCCGTGACGTTGAGGCTCGAGGCGAGCAGCCCCGCGACGTTCACCCGCGAACCCTGACCGAACACGAAACCGTTCTGGTTGATGAGATAGACCTGGCCGTTCGCGGTCAGCGCACCGAAGATCTGGCTCGGGTTCGCCTGGAAGATCCGGTTGAGGGCGATCGCCGTCGACGACGGCTGCTGAAAGACCACCTTGGCATTCGAGCCGATGTCGAAGTTCGACCAGTTGAGCGTCACCTGCGGCGCGTTCTGCTTCAGCGTGCCCGTGGTGCCGCTGACCGACCAGGTGGCGAGCTTCGGATCCGAGACGAAGGTGCCGGGACCGTTCTTACCGCACGCACCGCTCGCGCACGGGGTCGGCAGCGCGTTCGAGCGCGGCGGCGCGGGCGGC
>CAITAM010000361.1 GCA_903890265.1 uncultured Pseudomonadota bacterium
CGAGCGCGGCGAGCCGGCCGCGCGCGGAGGCGGTGGCCAGCACCAGCGCCCAGACCGCGGTCGCCGCGATCGCGGGCAACAGGCGCGAGCCCTTCATCTTGGCGCGCCAGACGGTGGTGAGCAGCAGCGCGACGAGAAGGTACGCGAGCGCTGCCAGCGCGTAACCGAGCACGCCGAGGCCGTCGGCGCTGGCCGTCATCAACGGCCCTTGCCCCACAGCACGACTTCCGCCGTCTGCAGCATGATCACGAGATCAAACAGCAGCGTGTGGTTCTTGACGTAGTAGAGGTCGAACTGCAGCTTCTCCGCCGCGTCCTCCTCCGACGAACCGTACGGGTAGCAGAGCTGGGCCCAGCCGGTGATGCCGGGTTTGACCGCATGACGCTCGCGGTAATACGGAATGCGCTGCTCGAGCCCCTCGACGAACTCCGGTCGCTCGGGGCGGGGGCCCACGAAGCTCATGTCGCCCACGAGCACGTTGACGAGCTGCGGCAGCTCGTCGACGCGGGACTTGCGCATGAAGCCGCCGACCTTGGTGACGCGCGGGTCGGCCTTGGCCGCCCACTGCGCGCGGCCGCGCTCGGCGTCGACCCGCATGCTGCGGAACTTGAGCACGTTGAAACGCCGGCCCTCGAGGCCGACCCGGACCTGGCGGTACAGCACGGGGGCGGCGGGCCCCTCCTCGAGCTTGATCGCGAGCATCGCGAGCAGCATGACCGGCCAGACGAGCGCAAGCAGCAGCAGGCTCACCGAGACGTCGAAGATGCGCCCGGAGATCTGCCGCCAGGCGGTGCGCCGGAAGCCGTCGGCGAAGATGATCCAGCTCGGGTTCAGCACGTCGAGCCGGACTTTGCCGGTCTCGCGCTCGAGGAAGTCGACGAGCTCGATGATGTCGATACCGCCGAGCCGCGCCTCGATGAGCGTGTGCACGGGGAAGTTGCGGCGCCGGTCGTCGAGCGCGACCACGATCTCGTCTATCTCATTCGCCCGGCAGTAGGCGAGCAGGTGCTCGCCCGGCTCCATCAGCCGGTCGGCCGGCACCGCCACCGGCTCGCCGGGGCTCGCGACATAGCCGTGCACGACGAAGCCGCGCTGGTCGGAGCGACGGCGCAGCTTCAGTACCGAGGTGGCACGCCGCCCGGCACCGAGGATCAGCACGCGACGCTTGAAGAGTTCGTCATCGACGATGCGGTCAAAGCCGATCCGGGTCGCCGAGACGAGCATGACGCTGACCACGGCGGCGAGCAGGAACTCGCCCCGCTCGATCGACAGCCACGGCAGCAGGAACGCGAAGAGCCCCGCCACCGCGCTGCCGGCCAGGACGCCCGCCACCGCGCGCAGCAGCACGCCGGACAGCCGCGCGCGCTGGCGCCGGCTGTACAGGCCGAGCGAGAGCAGCGACAGCGACAGGATCGAGGCGTAGAGGAGCGCCGCCGGCGCAAGCCCCGCGGGCCAGGCGCCGCGCAGCAGCCACTGGCCGATCGACGGCGCCATCAGGAACGCGAACGCCTCCAGCACTGCCAGGAACAGCAGCGGCACGCGGAGCATGGGGCGGATCAGGTTCACGCGCTTACGTCTCCACCGCGAGGCAACGCGCCCTCAGGGCTTTTTCTTCCAGGTGTAGGCGCTCGTGATGGCGTAGTTCCACACGGCGCCAATCAGGATCCCGGCGAGGGCGGCCAGCGCCCACTGGTAGTCCTGCTTGAAGAGGTAGGCGGCGATGCCGACGTTGGCCAGCGCCCCGACGCTGCAGGCGAGCATGAAACTCAGGAGACCCGTCAGCCAGCGCCAGCCCTTGAGGCGCCGGTCGCGGAAGGTCAGGAGGTTGTTGACGGCGTAGTTGAACACCATCGCGAACACCGTCGCGACCCCCTGCGCCGTGGTGAAGGGCAGCGACAGGCCCTTCAGCAGCGTGGTCAGGATCGAGAAGTGCACGAGTACGCCGACGCCACCGACGAAGGCGAAGGCGACGAAACGGAACGGCACGTAGCGACCGACGAGCCGGTCACCGACCAGCATCAGGAAGTCCCAGGCCACCGACGAATCGAGCTTGCTCTCTCCGGCCACGCGGGTGCGGAAGGTAAACGGCAGCTCGCGGATCCTGAGCGGCGTCGGCCGCGCCGTGAGGAGATCGAGCAGGATCTTGAAGCCGATCCCGGACAGCCCCCGCGCGCGATCGAGGAACACGGCGCGCGGCAGCATGAAAAACCCGCTCATGGGATCGGCCACCGGGGTCGGCAGCACCATCCGGGACAGGCGGGTGGCGGTCTGGCTCATCTGCGCACGCGAGGCATCCCAGCCCCCTAAGCCCCCGCCGTCGACGTAGCGCGAGCCGATGACGACGTCGGCCTCGCCGGCCCTGAGCACCTCGAGCATCTTGGGCAGAAGCGTCTCGTCGTGCTGCAGGTCGGCGTCCATGACCGCGACGTAGGGACTGGCCGTCGCCAGCATGCCCTCGATGCAGGCCGAGGACAGGCCGCGCCGGCCGAGCCGGTGCACGACCCGAACCCGGGCATCGCGCTGCGCGACCTGCCGCACGAGATCGGCCGTGCCGTCCGGCGAGTCGTCATCGACGAACACCACCTCCCAGCGCAGCCCGGCGAGCGCGGTGTCCAGCAGGCGCACCAGCGCCTCGACGTTGCCGGCCTCGCGGTAGGTCGGCACGACCACGGACAGTTCCGTGCCCGCGGTGGCGGCGGTGGGGCTGGCGGGGGCGTTAGGCACGGTGTGGCTCGTGGCGGCGACGGAGATACGTTGTCGCGGCAAGACTACTGAAGGACCCGGCGCTAAAACAGGACATAAGTCACGGCCGCGACCGCGCGGCCAGCCGCC
>CAITAM010000362.1 GCA_903890265.1 uncultured Pseudomonadota bacterium
AGGGCAGAAACGCCGCCAGCACGTCCTCCGCGGACTGGGGCTCCGCACGGTACCCGAGCGCCACCTCGAGATCGGCGAGCACGGCCGGCCGGTGATAGGCCTCGCGGCCGAGCATCACGCCATCGACCCGGCCGGCGGTCGCGCGCACGTCGGCGACCGTTTTCAGGCCGCCGTTCAGCACGATCGGCAGCGCCGGATAGCGCGCCTTCAGCCGGTAGACCACGTCGTAGTCGAGCGGCGGCACGTCGCGGTTCTCCTTCGGACTCAGGCCCTTGAGGATGGCGGTGCGCGCGTGCACGACGAGCGCATCGACACCGGCCGCGACGAGCGGCTCGACAAAGCGGCCGACGAAGGCATCGCCGACCTCGTCGTCGACCCCGATCCGGCACTTGACGGTCACCGGCACCCGCACGACCGCTTTCATGGCCGCGACTGCATCGGCGACCCGGTCAGGCTCGCGCATGAGGCAGGCACCGAACGTGCCGCGCTGGACGCGATCGGACGGGCAGCCGCAGTTGAGGTTGATCTCGTCGTAGCCGAATTCCGCGCCGATCGCCGCGGCGCGGGCGAGGGTCGCGGGCTCGCTGCCGCCGAGCTGCAGCGCGAGCGGCTGCTCCACCGCGGAGTACCCGAGCAGTCGGCCGGGATCGCCGTGCAGGATCGCGTCCGCGACGATCATCTCGGTATAGAGCAGCGCGTGCGGCGACCAGAGCCGGTGGTAGACGCGGCAATGCCGGTCCGTCCAGTCCATCATGGGAGCGACTGACACCCGGCGATCGAGCTTTTCCCGGGAATGATCGGCAGAAACGCCTACTTTTATAGGCGTTTTCGGTTCTGGCGTTTCTGCGAGATTTATGGGCATTTCGGGGAGTTTACGGGTTGCAGAGGCGACGTAAAGGCGACAAGAATGTCATGTCGCCTCCGAGGTCGCCATGCCCTACATCAAGGTACGTAAGCAATCTGACGGTTCCACCCGCTATACAGCGATCGTTCGGCTGCGCAGTGAAAAGGCGATTGTTCATCAGGAAGCCAAGACTTTCGCTCATCGGTCCGCGGCCGTCAGTTGGGCCAAGCACCGCGAAGTGCAGCTCGAAAACCAGGCTGTGCCTGGCCGCAGGCAGCACGACCCCATTACGCTGGCAGCGCTCATCCGCTGGTACATCGAAACCTTCGAGACGATTTCCAAATGGCAGCGAAGCAAGCAGAGCCATCTCGAGTTCCTCGAGCGCCACGCCATCGGCAAGGTAAACGCCCTGGAACTCAACGCGGCGGCGCTGATTGGACACGTGCGCCGCCGGCGAGCGGACGGCGCAGGACCTGCGACGGTCATGAATGATCTGATCTGGATTGGCGTCGTGCTGCGGGCCGCGAGCAACGTCAAGGAACTCCCGGTGCGCCCTGAGGTGGCGCAGGAGGCGCGCGAAGCATGCGCAACGCTGCGCCTGATCGGCAAAGCGCGCAAGCGCGCTCGGCGGCCGACGCCTATAGAACTCGCACAGTTGCGCGACTACTTCGTCGCGCGCGATAGACGCGCGGATATTCCCATGTTGGCGATCATGGACTTCGCCATCGCCTCGGCGCGGCGCCAAGCGGAGATCACCCGCCTGGAATGGACGGACAACGACGATATTGGTCGGACCGGCTTGGTGCGGGATGCGAAGCATCCGCGGCATAAGGAAGGCAACCACCGCCGCTTCAAGTACACCCCCGAGGCCTGGGCAATCGTAGAACAGCAGCCGCGCAAGTCCGAGCACATCTTCCCCTTTGATGCCCAGAGCGTCGGTGCGGCGTTCACCCGAGCGTGCG
>CAITAM010000363.1 GCA_903890265.1 uncultured Pseudomonadota bacterium
CGAGTTCTATCCCCTCGCCACGAACGGGGCGCCCTCCACTTCAGTACCGTACTATTCGGCCGCTGTGGGCGAGGCCCACTTCTGGCAGGAGTGCTCGGGCAAGGGCGCGTGCGATCGCACCGGCGGCACGGACGCGGGTCTCCGGCGGTCGTGTGGTGGCGACGGGCGCCCCCTACTACGAGTACCGCGGACCGGCCGATGCCACGGGCATCAACCGGCGGCCGACGGACCTTCGCGCGCTGTCACGCTGGCTGTCGCACAAGCCGGGCTCCGGCGGCCGTTCCGACACCTGAGACCGCGGGCGGCCAGTGGCGGCGGTCAGTGCGATGCCGTCGCTGACCGGACCGTGAGCGCGATGCCGTCCGGCGGATCAAAGAGACCCGCGAGGCCGGGCGCCCCGGCATAGCCCAGGTGCTCACCGTCGGTGAGCAGATCCTCGACCGACTTCAGCAGCGCGTAGTGGTTGAACGGCGTGTCCGACACCGTGCCCGGTGCGATGAACGGTGACAGCAGCACCGCGCCGGTGCGATCGCCGCCGAAACTCTGAAAGACCTCGGTGTACTTGCCGTCGACCCGGGTCTGAGGAAAGGCCCCGAGATTCGGCCCGGGCTGTTGTCCGCAGCAGGTCTCGCCGGCCGCCTCGATCAACACGCCGCCATGCCCGTCGGGCCGCTCGGGCGTCTCGCCCTCGTCGAAGGTGATGATCAGAAGCCCGCCGTCGCGGTAGGCCGGCGAGGCAAGGATCCTCGGCACCCAGGTCCTCAGGAAGCGGTCGGCGGACACCAGCCCGCCCGGTTCACCGGTCTTGCACGGCGCGTCGTGGCCGTCGTGGCAGAGGTTCGGGGCGATGAAGACGAACGCCGGCGTGCGCTCGGCGCGCTTGAGATCGGCGGACAGGGCCTCGAGTCGCACGACGCGCGTGGCGCAGTCCGGCGCATCGATGACCGAATGGAAGTACATGAACGGGTTGTGGCGGACCGCGTACTGGTCGCCGTGCGCGAGCCCGGCGCGCGGCGCCTCCGCCGACTGCGTGGGGTCCGGACGGTTCAGCGGCGGATGGCCGCAGGTGCGGCTGACGCGCGCAGGATCGTTACCCATGTCCTCGAGGTAGGCGCGCCACGACCTGCCGCGCGCGGTGAGCTGATCGGCCAGCGTCTTCACGCTCGGCGGGTAGACGCAGCCGGTGCCAATGGCCTGGCCATCGGCCGTGACGCCGGTGAGCAGGTAGTCCTCGTACACCTCGCAGTCATCCCGCGTGGCCTGCGTCGCCGCCTGGCCGCTGATCATCGCGATGTAGTTGCCGAGGCTGAAGTGGGTCGTGCCGAAGTACTGGCGGAGCAGCGCACCGCGCGCCGGCAGCGTGTGCGCGAGATACGGGGCTTGGCTACCGGCCCCGAACGTGGTCTCGTAGCCCTCGTTCTCGAGCACGATCAGGAAGACGTGACGGACGGGCGGCAGCTCCGCGGCCGTGGACACCGACGTCACGACCAGGAGTGCCAGTACGATCCAGTGCAGGCGGCGCATGGGCAGGCTCCGAAACGGCTGACGCCGCGATGGTAGCGGGTTTCGGCGCGCGACGGTCAGGGAGGCAGGGCCATGACGGCAGCGGCTGACAAATGGGACGCGAAGTACGCCGGCGACGATTTCTTCTACGGCACCGAGCCGAACACCTTCCTCGTCAGCGCGGCCGGTCGGCTGGCCACGGGTTCGCGGATCCTGAGCCTCGGCGAGGGGGAGGGTCGCAACGGCGTGTACCTTGCGGGCCTCGGCCACGACGTCGTCGCGACCGACCAGTCCGTCGTCGGGCTGCGCAAGGCCCAGGCGCTCGCCCGGCGCCGGGGCGTGACGATCGCGACGGTGGCCGGTGACCTCGCGTCGTTGCCCATCGACGCCGGCGCGTGGGACGCCATCGTCTCGCTGTGGTGTCACCTGCCCGGGATCGTGCGACGCCCGCTGCACCGGGCCGTCGCGGCCGGCCTCGCGCCCGGCGGGCTGCTGATTCTCGAGAGCTACCACCCGGCCCAGATCGGCCGCGGTCGCGGCGGACCGTCCGACCCCGACCTGATGCCGACCCTCGACGAGCTGCGGCACGAGTTGGCGGGCCTTGAGGTGCTGCACGCGGCGGAACTCGAACGCGAGGTCAGCGAAGGCGAGGGCCACCAGGGCCTGAGCGCCGTGGTGCAGTTCATCGCCCGCCGGCCGGTCGGGGTCAGTGGCCCCTGAGCGTCGCGGCCCAGCCGTTGACGAGGCCACCGACGATGACGAGGTAGGCGAAGAGGATCGCGCCGAGCACCAGCGCGTCACTGCCGGCCTGCCGCAGCTTCCTGACCGTCGTGTCGAGACCGAGGGCCGCCATCGCCGCGGCCAGCAGCATGATGTCCACCGAGCGCAGCGCCGCCAGCACCGCGGGCGGCAGGCCGAGCAGCGGGTGGACGAGCGCAATCGCGATGAAGGCCACGGCAAAGACCGGCACGGACGCGGTGGCGGCGCGGGCGCCGGGGGCCGCAAAGAGGCGACCGATCACGATCAGGAACGGGGCGAGCATCATCACGCGGATCATTTTGACGACGACCGCGGTTTCCGCGGTCGCCCCGCCCACGGTCTTGCCGACCGCCACCACCTGCGCCACCTCGTGCACGGTGGAGCCGACGTAGAGGCCGAAGGTCATCGCGTCGAACGGCAGCAGGACCGCGAGCAACGGGTAGAGCAGCATCGACAGCGTGCCGAACAGGACCACCTGGCCGACCGCCGCCGAGGTCTTGTGCGAGGCCGAGTTCAGCACGGATTCGGTTGCCATCACGGCCGCCGCACCGCAGATGGCGCTGCCGGCGGAGGCGAGCACCACGGTCTCGCGGTCCATCCGCAGCCAGCGGTGGCCGACCCACCAGCCGACGACCACGGTGGAGATCACGATAAACGCATCGACCAGCACGGCGCTCACGCCCACCTGCTGGATCTGCGCGAGGCTTAAGTTCAGGCCGTAGAGCGCGACGC
>CAITAM010000364.1 GCA_903890265.1 uncultured Pseudomonadota bacterium
CCGATCTCGACCGCGTACCCGCTTTTGGAGACGCCGGGGATTCGTCCGTGGTCTATGTGGACGGTTCCCATGTCGATGCGCGAAGTCGAGCCGGGCGTGAATCTTGTGATGGAGGACGATCGATCGAACCAAGATCCAGTCTGGAGTCCGCCGGCAAGTGGGGATGACTCGGTGGACGCGGAGGAATCATCATGAGCAAGACCCCGGTGGGCGCAGTTCGCCCTAGCCAGCTCCTGTGGACTTACGGCCCCGGCGCCTTGGTCGATCTCCCCAACCTCTCGGTCGTCACTATGGGCATAGACCGTTGGGAGCAAGGCAGGTGCCAGCCAATTCAGGAGGCCCGGCTCTTAGCGAATGTGCGGCGCGTTCTCGGCGATCAAGTCGAGTCGCTGCGCATGCCGCCTTTGGCCGATGGCGATGGTATAGATCCGTTCTCGGCCGAAGCGTTGGTCGGCGTGCCGGTGAAGCCGTTCCCGCGCTGGATGCGCTGCGTGAAGTGCGGCCTGCTTTCACCTTTCGACGCTGGACTCTTCGAACTCAAAGTCAATCGCTATCGGCCCGAGAGGACATGCTTCGTCCACAAGGGCTGTACGGGCTCGCGTGGAGATCAGAAAGCGCGCGACGCAGACGCTGTTCCTGCTCGCTTCCTTCTCGCCTGCCGGGAAGGACATCTCGACGATTTTCCGTGGCACTGGTTCGTTCATGCGGGGTCGACCACCTGCGCCGGAACGCTTCGATTCTATGAAAGCGGAGCGTCTCTCCAGACCGAGAATTTGTGGGTGCGCTGCGATTCGTGCGGCGCAGCCCGGAGCATGGCGCAGGCCTTTGGGCAGGTGGGAAAGGACAACCTGCCTGGCTGTCGTGGCCGCCATCCGCATCTGAACCGATTCGACGAGGGTTGCGCGGAGGTTCCACGCGCCATTCTGCTCGGTGCGACGAACGGTTGGTTCCCGGTGACGCTCTCGGTTCTTGCGATCCCGCAGATCGGAAGCCCGCTCGCGCAGCTCGTGGCCGACGGCTGGACGTTCTTCGAGGATGTCGAAAGCGCCGCGGAAGCGGCAACCGTCGTAAAGACCCTGAAGAAGTCTGCTCAGTTGCCTGGTATCGAGGTGTTCACAGGCGATCAGGTTTGGGGAGCTGTTGAGGCACACCGTGCCGGTAGAGTCGGCGATGAGGAACTGGATCTGAAGGGTCCGGAATGGGATGTCCTCACTGCGCCGGTGCCGCCGGCGGACTACCCGTATTTCATGAGCAAGCAGGTGGCGGTCCCGTCAGGATTCGAGCCGTACCTTTCCCGCGTACTTCTCCTCGAAAGGCTGCGCGAAGTGAACGCGCTGCTCGGCTTCACGCGGGTCGAATCACCGAATGAAGGAGGCACCGCGCAGCGGACGCCGCGGGCGCCGATTTCGCGCGCTGCGCCGACTTGGGTTCCAGCCACGCAGGTTCATGGAGAGGGCATCTTCCTTCGGTTTTCGGAGGAGGCACTCTTGAAGTGGGCGGCGGGCGCCGATCCCCGAGCGCAGGAAGCAAAGATGCGCCAAGGGCACCGCGG
>CAITAM010000365.1 GCA_903890265.1 uncultured Pseudomonadota bacterium
AATCGACGTCCGCATCCTCAAGTTCGACCGCGAGCGCCAGCGCGTCTCGCTCGGCATCAAGCAGCTCGGCACCGATCCCTGGCAGAACATCGCGCGGCGCTACCCGCCGAACACGCGCCTGTGGGGCAAGGTCACGAACATCGCCGACTACGGCTGCTTCGTCGAGATCGAGGAGGGCGTCGAGGGCCTCGTGCACGTCTCCGAGATGGACTGGACCAACAAGAACGTCAACCCGGCCAAGGTGGTTCACGTCGGCCAGGAAGTCGAGGTCATGGTCATCGACATCGACGAGGACCGTCGCCGCATCAGCCTCGGCCTCAAGCAGTGCCAGCCCAACCCGTGGAAGGAGTTCGGCGAGAACTTCAACCGGGGCGACAAGGTGGCGGGCCAGATCAAGTCGATCACCGACTTCGGTATCTTCATCGGCCTCGCCGGTGGCATCGACGGTCTCGTGCACCTGTCGGACATCTCCTGGGACATCCCGGGCGAAGAGGCGGTGCGTGGCTTCCAGAAGGGTCAGGAGCTCGAGGCGATGGTGCTGGCCATCGACCCGGAGCGCGAGCGCATCTCGCTTGGCATCAAGCAGCTCGCCAAGGACCCGTTCTCGGGCTACATCGCCGAGCACCCGAAGGGCACGATCGTCCGCGGCACCGTCCGCGAGGTCGACGCCAAGGGCGCGATCATCGACCTCGGTGGCGGCGTCGAAGGCTACCTGCGTGCCTCCGAGCTCACCCGTGACCGCGTCGAGGATGCGCGCACGGTGCTGAAGGAGGGCGAGGAAGTCGAGGCCAAGTTCACCGGCGTCGACCGCAAGGCCCGCACGATCGCGCTGTCGATCAAGGCGAAGGACATGCACGAGGAGCAGGAGGCCATGCAGGCTTACCGCACCGACGCGACGTCCGGCACCAGCCTTGGCGATCTGCTCAAGGAGCAGCTCTCCGACCGCGACGAGTAAGCGATCAGCGTGCCGGCCGGTGGCGCACCGTGGGTGCGTGACCGGCCGGTCACCTGACCGGCACCGGACCCAGACCCCGTTCCCGACCCCCAACCGAACCCAACACCACCGGACGGCTGCATGACGAAGTCCGAACTGATCGACATTATCAGCGCCAAGCAGAAGCACCTGCCCGCGAAGGACGTGGAGCTCGCGGTCAAGCAGATCCTCGAGATCATGAGCGATGCCCTGGCGACCGGTGAGCGCATCGAGATCCGCGGCTTTGGCAGCTTCTCGCTGCACTTTCGTCCGCCCCGGCAGGGACGCAACCCGAAGACCGGCGAGACGGTGGCGCTGCAGGGCAAGCACGTGCCGCACTTCAAGCCCGGCAAGGACCTGCGCGAGCGGGTCAACGACGGCCAGGACCAGCCCATCCGCGAATAACGGCCCGTCGCGGCCCGTTGTGTCGCGTCCAGTCGCGTCGAGTCGTGTCGCCGCGCCTGCGGCGGGCAGCGCGATGCGCTGGTTATTGCGGTGAAGGCGAGACGCGTCACACACGCGCCTTCTGCCCGCTCGGTTATGATGGCGCCCCCGATCCCAGACTGAGGGCGCGACTCCATGGCCTCCCACCCGCTGATCCGTACCGCCGTGTTTCCGGTTGCCGGCCGCGGCACGCGTTTCCTGCCCGCCACCAAGGCGAGCCCCAAGGAGATGCTGCCGATCGTCGACAAGCCGCTGATCCAGTACGCGGCCGAGGAAGCGCTCAAGGCCGGTGCGACCCACCTCGTGTTCGTCACCGGCAGCTCGAAGCGGGCCATCGAGGACCATTTCGACACCGACCACGAGCTCGAGGCCGCGCTCGAGGCGCAGGGCAAGCACGACCTTCTGGACGCGCTGCGCGGCATCCTGCCGCGCGAGGCGAGCGCGATCTACATCCGCCAGCCCGCACCGCTCGGCCTCGGCCACGCGGTGCTCTGTGCCCGCCCCGTGGTCGGCAACGAGCCGTTCTACGTGCACCTCGCCGATGACCTCATCGATGCCGAGGTACCGTGTCTTGCGCAGATGGCGGCGCAGTTCGCGGTGCACGGCGCGAGCCTGCTCGGCGTGCAGACGGTGAGTCCCTCCGAGACCGACAAGTACGGCATCGTGGCCTCGACGCCGGTCAGCGAGCGCCTGTCGAAGGTGTCGCAGATCGTCGAGAAGCCAAAGCCCGACAAGGCGCCGTCGACGCTCGCCGTCGTCGGCCGCTACATCCTCACCCCGGCGATCTTCAGCAAGCTCGAGCACATCGGCCGCGGCGCGGGCGGCGAAATCCAGCTGACCGACGGCATCGCGGCGCTGCTTGCGGACGAAGCGGTGTACGCCTACGCCTTCGAGGGCCGCCGCTTCGACTGCGGCAGCAAGCTCGGCTACCTCGAGGCGACCGTCGAGTACGGCCTCAAGCACCCGACGCTCGGCGCCCCGTTCGCGGCGTGGCTCAAGACCGCGCTGTCCGGCATGCCAAAGACACCGGGCGCCTAAACCGCCCGGCAGTTGCGCGGGCGGGCGGCCCCGCTATGCTGGCCGGCCGGCGGTGTCGCACCGCCCTGTCGCGGACCGCCATGCCACCGTCGAGCGAACTGAAGCGCGGTCTGACCCTGTCCGCGGCCATCGCGGTCAACGTCGCCAACATGATCGGCACCGGCGTCTTCCTGAAGAGCCGGGTCATGACCTGCAACGTGGGCTCGGCCTCGCTCGTGCTCGTCGTGTGGCTCGCGGCCGGCCTGCTGTCGCTGGCCGGCACCTTCGTCTACTCCGAACTCGCTGCCATGCTGCCGGACGCCGGCGGGGAGTACGTGTACCTGAGGCGCGCGTTCGGCCCGCTGGCGGGGTTCCTGAACGGCTGGACCAATAATCTGGCCCGCGCGGCCTCCCAGGCGGCGCTCGCGGTCGGCCTCGCGATCTTCATGAACGTGGCGCTGCAGGGGGCGCTCGCGTCGGTCACCGTGCCGCTCGCGGGGCTCTCCGTGTCCGGGCTCACCGTGATCGCGCTCCTGACGGTCGCCACCGTGACGCTCCTCAACTGCGCCTCGGTCACCGCGAGCGGCCGCACGGCGCTCGTCCTCACGGTGGCCAAGGTCGTGCTCGTGGCGCTTGTCGCGCTCGTGGCGCTCATCGGACCGGGTGACTTCGCGCACCTCGTGGCAAGCGGCGCGGGCGGCCGCTGCGAGGGCGTGGCCGGTACCGCGCGCGGCGGGCTCGCGGGCTTTGGCGCGGCGATGCTCGGTGCGCTCTGGGCCTACGACGGCTGGAACAACGTCGCGCCCCTCGTGGGCGAACTCAGGGACCCGAAGCGCAACGCGCCACGGGCCTTCGTCGGTGGCACGCTCCTGGTCGGCACGCTCTACCTGGTCGCGAACGTAGGCTATTTCTACGCGCTCGGACCGGAGGAGGTGGCCAGCATCCCGGCCACGGGGTCGGTCGCGACCGCCGTGCTGCTCCGGGTCGTCGGCCCGGTGGCGACGACGCTGATGGCGGTGGCGCTCATGGCCTCGAGTTTCGGCTCGCAGCACGCGAGCGCGCTCGCCGGCGCCCGGGTCACCTACGCGATGGCGAACGACGGCCTCTTCTTTCGCGCGTTGACCCGCCTCTCGGCGGCCGGCGTGCCGGCC
>CAITAM010000366.1 GCA_903890265.1 uncultured Pseudomonadota bacterium
GATGACGAAAACGTCGCCCGGCCGCTGACCGCGCCGGTGTACGCCCACCACGCGCCGAGCGGCGCGACGAAGAGCAGGGCACACGCCACGAGAGCGACGCGCGTCCGCGCCCCCTCGGCGCTTGAGAGCGCGAACAGCGCCGTCAGCAGGAGCAGTGGTGCCAGCGTGGTCTTCATGAGGTACATCGTGCCGGCGAGCAGGAGCGCCACCGCCGCGAGTTGCACCCGGTCGGCGCCCCGCGCGCTCCTGTCGCGCAGCGCGAGACCGACCGCAATGCCGAAGCAGAGCATGAGTTCGGTGATGAAGCCCTCCTCGTAGTCGAGTATGGCGCTGTGCTTGATGACCTGCGGGCCGAGCAGCGCGAGCGCGAGCAGCAGGACGCCGGCGGGGCCCGGCCGTACGCGCGCGGTCAGCAGCCGCAGGAAGCCGAACACGAGCAGCGACAGGAGCGCGGCCTTCAGGACGGCGATCCGCACCAGGCTGTCGCCGGCCACCGCCGCGAGTCCCGCCAGCAGGTAGGGCAGGGCCGGCATGCGGGTGGCGTAGACGCAGAGCGCGGGGTCGCAGGGCGTGAACGGCGGGGTGCGGCAGGAGCGGTAGCCGGCGCCGTGCAACAGGTTCTGTGCGTAATCGCCGAAGCCAAAGCCGACGTCCGCGACCGTGCCGCCGTGCGCGTAGAACACCCGCGTGATGAGGAAAAGCTTGGCGAGGAAAGCAAGCAGCGGCAGCGCCAGGGCGCAAAGCACCCAGGGGTCCGCTCGCCGCGTGGCGCTCACGGGCCCTGCCGGCGGTACGCGAGGGCGGCCGTCGCCGAAGTGCCCGGTCCGGCCGTCACAGCCCGCTCAGTACGTAGCCGACCGTTGCCACGTAAGCGAGGCCGCAGAGGATGATCTGCGGATCGGTGAAGACGTCGCTGGAGGGATTCTCGCCCTTGTTCTGCTGGTGCAGATTGAACAGGTAGCGGAACAGGCCAAAGAGCACGAAGGGCGTCGTGTACACGAGCCGCGAGGTGCCGTGCAGCGCCACGGTCTGCGGATCGAGTGTATAGAGGCCGTAGCACAGGGCCGTGCCGGTCGCGGTGATGGCGAGGAACGAGTCGAGCAGTGGCGCCGAGTAGTCGGCCAGCACGCGGCGGGTCTTCGTGCCACCGGCCGCATCGACCCACTCGGCCCGGCGCTTGGAGAAGCCCAGAAAGAGCGTCACGAACATGCCGGTCAGCAGCAGCCAGCCCGATGGCGGGATGCCGATGCCGGCGGTACCGGCGAGGATGCGCAGCATGAAGCCGGACGCGATGCAAAACACATCGACCACGGCGAGGTGCTTCAGCTTCAGCGAGTAGGACAGGTTGATGGTGAAGTAGATGAGAACGAACAGCAGCACGCGCGGGCTCGCGGCAATCGCCGCGGTGACCGCCAGCGCGAAGCAGGCGAGCGCAATCAGCGCGGCCTGCGCCGCCGAGATCTGCCCGGACGCGATCGGTCGGTGCCGCTTGCGCGGGTGCGCGCGATCGGCGTCGCGGTCAAGGTAATCGTTGACGACGTAGACGGTCGAGCCCATCAGGCTGAAGGCGGCGATGGCGAGCAGCATCGCGCGCAGCGCCGTGGGATCGCCGAGGTGGCCGCCGAACAGCACGCCAAGACAGACAAAGCCGTTCTTGATCCATTGCTGCGGCCGGAGCAGGCGGATCGCGGGTGGGATGGGTAATTTCATGCGGGAAGGGTGCTTCGGCTGCGTGACGACTTCATGACGTTGCGGACCGGCGCGTCGTCGGCGCCAGCGTGCGGACGCGCCGCGGGCAGTTGCCGCTCAGTCGCGCAGCAGTTCGTTGAGGGCGGTCTTCGCGCGCGTCTGTGCATCCACCGTTTTGACGATAACCGCGCAGTACAGCTGGCACCGTCCGCTCGAGTCCGGCAGCGTGCCGGGCACGACCACGGCGCCGGCCGGTACGCGCCCGTAGCTGATTTCGCCGGTCTGCCGGTTGTAGATGCGGGTGCTCGAGCCGATGTAGACCCCCATCGACAGCACGGCGCCGCGCTCGACCACGACGCCTTCGACGACTTCCGAGCGCGCGCCGATGAAGCAGTCGTCCTCGATGATCGTCGGCGATCCCTGCAGGGGCTCCAGTACGCCGCCGATGCCGACACCGCCGGACAGGTGCACGTTGCGGCCGATCTGCGCGCAGGAGCCGACGGTCGCCCAGGTGTCGACCATCGTGCCGGAGTCGACGTACGCACCGATGTTGACGTAGGACGGCATCAGCACGACGCCCGGCGCGATGTACGCACCGCGCCTTGCGGTCGCCGGTGGCACGACGCGGATGACGCTCGCGGCAAACTCCGCCGCCTGCCAGTGCTCGAACTTCAGCGGGACCTTGTCGAAGTAGCGCGCGGCACCCGCGCCCGAGACGACGTTGTCGCTGGTGCGAAAGGTCAGCAGCACCGCCTTTTTCAGCCACTGGTGCACGGTCCAGCCGCCCGGACCCGGTTCGGCGACGCGCACCCGGCCGGCGTCCAGCGCCGCGATCACGGTGTCGAGGTCCGCGCGCAGTTCCGCCGGCACGTTGGCGGGCGACAGCGAGGCGCGTTCGTCCCAGAAGCCGTCGATACGGGACGCAACGGCAGCGAGCTCGGCGGTCATCATGGGCAGTAGTCTCCGGCAAAGGCGGCGAGGCGTTCGGCGGCCGTCACGCAGTCGGCGAGCGGCGCCACGAGGGAAATGCGGACCCGGCCCCGGCCTGGATTGCGGCCGGCCACGTCACGGGCAAGGTAGCTGCCCGGCAGGATCACGACGTGCTGGCGCCGGTACAGCTCGGCGGCGAAGCGCACGTCGTCATCGGCGACGCGCGGCCACAGGTAAAAAGCCCCCGCCGGCCGTTCGGCGGGCAGCGCGCCCGCGAGGCGTGCGAGCACCGCGTCGAATTTCTCGGCATAGAGCCGACGGTTGTCCCGCGCGTGCGCGTCGTCGTTCCAGGCGAGCGTGCTCGCGACATCGACAAACCCCGGCAGTGCGCAGCCGTGGTAGGTGCGGTAGAGCCGGAACGCGGCGATCAGCGCCGGGTCGCCGGCGACAAATCCGGAGCGCAGGCCCGGCACGCTCGAGCGCTTTGACAGGCTGTGGAATACGCACAGGCGACGGAAAGCCCGCTCGCCGAGCGCCACGGACGCGGCAAGCGCGCCGGCCGGAGGCTGCGCCTCGTCCAGGTAGATATCGGCGTAACACTCGTCGGCGGCGACGATGAAGTCGTGGCGTTCGGCGAGGGTCAGCGCGAAGCGCAGTTCCTCGGCGCCCATGACCGCACCGGTGGGGTTGCCGGGACTGCAGAGGTAGAGCAGCTGGCAGCGGTCCCAGACGGCGGCGGGCACGGCGGCGAGATCGGGCTTAAAGCCGGAGGCTTCGGTGCAGTCGAGGTAATAGGGCTCGACACCGGCGAGGAGCGCTGCGCCCTCGTAGATCTGGTAGCAGGGATTCGGCATCACGCACAGCGGCCGGTCGGCGCCGCGGGCGTCAAGCACCGCCTGGGCGAACGAGAAGAGCGCTTCGCGGGTACCGGACACCGGCAGTACCATCGTTTCCGGGTCGACGCTGCCCGCCGGTAAGCCGTAGCGGCGCGTCAGCCAGCCGGCCGCGGCCGTGCGCA
>CAITAM010000367.1 GCA_903890265.1 uncultured Pseudomonadota bacterium
CCCAGTGCTGCGAGGCGACGAACGAGAAGATCGACCGCATGTTCAAGAAGTCGATGTCGAAGTAAGCGTCTGCCCGGCCACAGGGCCGGACGATGCAGGAGCGCCGCGGTTTACCGCGGCGCTTTTTTTTCGCCGCCCGGACGAGGCGGTGGTGCGGCCCGCCCGGTCGGCGCAGTCGGCGCAGTCGGCGCGGTCAGCGCGCCGCCACCTGCGCCCCGCTGACGACGGTGGCCATGCCGCTGTGCGCCTCGAACGCCGACTCCGCGTTCGCCCATTGCACGCTCAGGCCCTTGCTGCGTGCCAGCGCCGTGATGCGCCGCGAGAGCTCCGTGCGGTCCGGCGCGACTACCGAGTCGTCGGCATCGACGAGCGGCGGGTGGACTTCAACGTACAGCCGTCCCCCGGCGAGGCCCACCTTGTGCGGCTGGTTCACGATCCGCACCGGTGTATCGACGGCGACGATCTTGAACAGGGCCTCGATGTCCTCGGGGTAGAGGCGCATGCAACCGTGGGTTACCTGCATGCCGACGCCGGCCGGCTTGTTCGTACCGTGAATGAGGTAGGCACCACCCGGAATCCCTAACCGCATGGCATACAGCCCGAGCGGATTGTCCGGCCCGGCCGGGATCACCTTCGGCAGCGGATCGCCGCGCTTCGCGTGCTCGGCGCGCACCGACTCCGGCGGGTACCACGGCGGATCCTTGACCTTGGCAACGACCTTGGTCAGGCCGATCGGGGTGTGCCAGTCCATCTTGCCGACACTGACCGGGTAGGTGACCACGACACGTGCCTCGCCGGCGCGGGCAGGCGGGTAGTAGTAGAGGCGGTGCTCCGGCAGGTTGACGACGATGCCCTCGCGCGGCGTATCGGGCAGGATGCGCCTCAGCGGCAGGCGGACGTAGGTGCCCTCGCCCGGCACCCACGGATCGACGCCGGGGTTCGCGTTGACGAGCTCCTCGTAGCCCAGGCCGTGCGCGTGGGCAATGTCGATGAGCGTGTCCTCGGCACCGGCCGTCACCTCGCTCGACTCGCCGATCAGGTCGCCGTCAGCCGGCAGCGGGTACGTGGCCGCGATCGGCGTGGCGGCGTGAAGCAGCAGCACAAGGCCTGCCACGGCGAGCAGGCCGTCACGGGTGGCAGGCGCAGCGGAGCACAACGGTCGCATCGGGCACCTATTTAACGTAATGACGGCTTGCGCGGGACCGACCTTGCCGCCTGAATTGAGTCATCTGGCAAAACGTGACCTGTTTCACAAATCTGCCCGACTGACTTCTCTATCTTATCGTGCATGAACCACGTACCCACCGCCATCCCGGCCGCCGAGTCCGACGCCCCGTCGCCCGTCGCCGCCGCGGCTGAGGCCGGCTGGGACCCGAACCGGGTCTGGCAGGACCGCGTACAGAGCCCGCGACTCGCGCGGGAACTGGCGACCCCCGCCGAGCGGCCGTCGGCACCGACCACGGCGCGTCCGGTCGAGGGCTGGGATCCGATCGAGACCTGGCGTTTCCGGGTTCTGCGCCCGCTCACCGGTGACACCTGAACCCGGGGCCGCGGGCCTCGCGGTCAGGCCGCGCCGAGCTCGGCGCGGATCCGCGCCGGCAGGCCGTTCTCCGCTTCCTTCATCCCGATCCGCACCGCGTTGGCGAACGCGAATTCGTCCGCCGAGCCGTGGCTTTTCACCACGACGCCGGCGAGACCCGCCATGCTCGCGCCGTTGTAGCGACGCGGGTCAAGACGCGTTTTCAGTGAGTTGAGCGCGGGGTACGCGCCAAGCGCGGCGAGCTTGCGAACGGGATTGGCAGAAAACTCCTCGCGGATCACCGAGGCGATGAGACGCGCCAGTCCCTCGATGGCCTTCAGTGCCACGTTGCCGGTGAAGCCGTCGGTGACGACCACGTCAACGTCGCTGCTGAAAATGCCGTCGCCCTCGACGAAACCCACGTAGTTGAGTGGCAGCTCCTGCAGCCGGCGATGCGCTTCCTGGACGAGCGCGTTGCCCTTGATGTCCTCGGCGCCCATGTTGAGCAGCGCCACGCGCGGCCGCGCGATGCCGTGCACGTCGCGCGCGATCACCGAACCCATGCCGGCGAACTGCGCGAGCTGAGCGGCGGTGGCGTCGCGGTTGGCGCCGAGATCGAGCATCAGCGTATGGCCGGTATCGGACGGGATGGGTGAGACGATCGCCGGACGCTCGACGCCCGGAATCATGCCGAGCACGAAATGGGCCATGCCCATCATCGCGCCCGTGTTGCCGGCACTGACGCAGGCGTCGGCCTCGCCGGCCGCCACCGCGTCGATGGCGCGCCTAAGCGACGAGTCCTTCTTGCGCCGGATTGCCTCGCGCACGCCCTCGTCCATGCCGACCACCTGGGTGGTGGGCCGGACCTCGATGCGCGCCCGAAGGGCCGCGTCGGTATCGCGCAGGTAGGGCTCGATCGCGGAGGGCTCGCCAAACAGGGCGAGCCGTGCGGTGGGGTGCTGGCTCAAGGCTTCGATCGCCCCGGGCACGCAGACGCGTGGCCCGTGATCACCGCCCATGGCATCAACGGCGATGCGCACGAACTGTCTCAATGCCGCTCGTCAACGCTGGCACGGACCGGGAAGCGCCCGGTCCCGGCCATTATTCGGTCGCGTCCTTGTCGTTGCCCATGTCGAGCACCTTCTTGCCACGGTAGAACCCGTCGCGGGTCACGCGGTGGCGCAGGTGCGTCTCGCCCGAGGTCGGGTCGACCGACAGCGCGGGCGTCGACAAATGGTCGTGCGAGCGGTGCATACCGCGCTTCGACGGGGTCTTTCGGCTCTTCTGTACAGGCATCGTCGTCTCCTCAAACCTAACTCTTCAGGCGGTCCTTCAGGCCCGCGAACGGGCGCTGGACCGTCTCCTCGCGCGCCGCCGCGGCGGCTTGCTCTGCACGCACACGCTCCGGCGCCGTCAGTTCACTGCATGCCGACGGATCGTCATGCTTCGCCACGAGCGGCAGCGACAACAACAGTTCGTCCTCGACCACCGCGAGGAGTGAGGCCCGACCGTGCGGCGCGAGCGCGGGCTCAAGCCCCTCCGGCAGCTCAAGCGCTGCGTCCGCTTCACGCTCGACGAACACGAGCTCGAGCCGCCCCGCCACCGCGAGCCGCATCGTTGCCAGGCACCGCTGGCAGACGAGTTCGACCTCGGCCTCCACGTCACCGTCCACGGCCGGCTTACCGTTGACACGGTAGAACCGGAACGTAGCCCGCGCACGACCCGCATCACCGGCGAGACTCGCCGTGAGCCGTGGCATCGCCGCAATCGGGTAAGTGCCTTCGAGCGCCGCCTGCTCGGTCGCGAGCAGCTCGACGTCGACAAGATCGGCAGGGGCCGTCGACATAGGGGCGTGTATCATAGTGATCCCGGACCCCGCTGTCAAAGGCAGATTGTCTGCAAATTATTGATTTGGCTGATTGATTCCCCCCGCCCGCTCGGGGATCCTTGCGCCGCGGGAAACTCCCGCGAAGCCAAACCCCAGAACGAGCGCTCCGATGGCCACCGAACCCCGCACCCTGATCCTTGCCTCGACCTCGCCGTACCGGCGCGAACTCCTCGCGCGCCTGCGCGTGCCGTTCACCACGGCGAGCCCCAAGGTCGATGAGCTGCCCCGCCCCGGCGAGTCGCCCAAGGGCCTTGCCATGCGCCTCGCCACCGCGAAGGCGGAAGCCGTGGCGAAACAGCACCCGGGTGCCTGGGTCATCGGCGCGGACCAGGTCGCCGAATGCGACGACGAAGTGCTCGGCAAGCCGGGCACCGCCGAGCGCGCCCGGGCCCAGCTGTCGATCTGCAGCGGCCGGGTGGTCAACTTCCACACCGCTGTGCGACTCGTGGCACCGACCGA
>CAITAM010000368.1 GCA_903890265.1 uncultured Pseudomonadota bacterium
CATGGACTTTCGCGTCCGGCCGGACGGCTCGGTCTTCGTCCTCGAGGCCAATGCCAATCCGAACCTTGCCGCCACCGAGGACTTTGCCAAGTCGGCGATCGCTGCCGGCCTGAGCTATCCCCAGCTCGTGTCGCGCCTGGTCGCGCTCGGGCTCGGTTACCAGGCGGCCTGGCGACTCGCCTGAGGCGGCGCCTCGTGACCGAGGCTTCAGGGCACGCGCCCGACCTCCTCGTGCTCGATCACGGCAGTCTCGGCCGCGGCCATGGCCGACCACTCGCGCAGCGCGGACCCTGCGAGCGTGGCGGCTACGTAGTCCAGCGACGCCGGTCCGAGGCCGACCGTGCCGTAGGTGGCGAAGCGGCAGACCACCGGCGCAAAGAACGCGTCGGCGATGCTGTACTCCCCGAACAGCCACGGTCCTTGCGCACCGTACTGCGTCCTGCAATCCGTCCACAGCTCGTCGATGCGGGCGATGTCCGCCTGCAGCGCCGGCGTCGCTGCCACGTGGCGGTCGCGGGCCCGTATGTTCATGGGCCACAGATTCCTCAGCGTCGCGAATCCGCTGTGCATTTCCGCGCTGACCGCCCGAGCGACGGCGCGCGCCTTGACGGCGCGGGGCCAGCCCTGGCCGGTTCGCTCGGCGGCGTATTCGGCGATCGCGAGCGAGTCCCATATACAGAGCTCGCCGTCGAGCAGGACGGGGACGCGCGCCGCCCGCGAGTAGCGGCGGACCTCGGTCCTGAACTGCGGTGTGTCGAGGACGAGCAGCTGCGTGTCGCACTCAAGACCCGCGGCGCCAAGCGCAAGCCACGCCCGCAGAGACCAGGAGCTGTAGTTGCGGTTACCGATGACGAGCAGGGGCTTAGGCACGGGACCTCCGGGGATGGCGGTGGTCGATGAAGGCGCGGGTGAGGTCGCAGAAGTCGGTGAACAGGCCGTCGACGCGCGCGAGGCCAAACAGGCCCTCGTGCACGGCATCGCTGTCCCGGGCGCCGGGTGGCAGTGCGTCCGCGCGGAACGTGAAGGGATGCACGGCAAGGCCGTGGCCCTGCGCGTCGGCACACAGCGATGACACCAGAACGGGTTCGCCCGCACCGTCGAAGCCCACGATCCGGGTCATCGGCGGACCGATGCCGTCCGCGTACCCGGCGATCGCGGCAAGGCCTTCGGCGGTGCGCAGGCGGTCGTAGTCGGTCGCCGCTTCCGCCCAGGCATTTTCCCCGATCAGCTGCACGAGCTTGAGGTCGCAGCCGAGCGACTGGCGGATCCGCCGCAGCTCAACGTCATCGAAGCATTGCAGGTAGGCGTTGTCGCCACGGCCAGCGTAGCCGTGCCGGGCGAGCGTCTCGATCACGATCGGGCTCGGGTCCTTGCCCTGGGCGCGGTGCCACGCCGGACTCTTCACCTCGGTGTAGACGCCGGCGTCGCGCCCGCGAACCCGGTTGAGCGCACGGACAAGGGCGAGCTCCTCGTCAAGCGTGACGATCGGGAAGGGCACGCCCGTGCCGGCGTAGCGGCCGGGGTAGGTGCGGCGGCCGCTGGCGGGATCGATTCGCTCACGGATACTCAGGGTGCGAAGCTCGGCGAGCGTGAAATCGATCGCGTACCACGAGCCGTCAGGGCGGGCACGATCCGGGAAGCGCAGCGCGACGTCGGTCAGTGCGTTGAGCTCGAGGTCGTGAAAGACGATCGGTATGTCATCCTGCGTCAGGATCACGTCCTGCTCGATGAAATCCGCGCCCAGCGCGTGCGCGAGTACCTTGGCCGCCTGGCTGTGTTCCGGCAGGTAGGCCGAGGCGCCACGATGGGCGATAACCACGGGTGGCGTGGCGTTCATGGATGCTCCCTTGCAGGGCCAGCGACAGGTCGCGCCGCACGGTGTCCCGCCGTCGGCCATAATAGCCCGCATGTGGACCGGATTAACCGTGCTTTCGCTCGACCTCGACGACACCCTCTGGGATGTCGAGCCGGTGCTCGTGCGCGCCGAGACGAAGCTCAGTGCCTGGCTCGGTGAACACTACCCGCGCGTGCTCGCGCTGCACGAGCCACTCGCGGCGCGCGCCCGCCGCGCCGAGGTCGCGGCGCGCTATCCGCACCGGGCGCACGATTTGAGCTTCGTGCGCACCGAATCGCTGCGGCTGATGGCGGTCGAGGCGGGCTACGAGGCCGGGATTGCGGAGGAGGCGTTCCGCGTATTCCACGCCGCGCGCAACGACGTCCGGCCCTATGACGAGGTGCCGGCCGCGCTCGAGCGGCTGGGTCGCCGCTACACCCTGGCGGCACTGACCAACGGCAACGCCGACATTGCGCGCACCCCGCTCGCAGCGCATTTTCGTTTCGGCGTGTCGCCGGTCGACGCGGGGGTGGCGAAGCCGGACCCGCGCATCTTCGAGCACCTGTTTGCGGTAGCGGCGGTGCGGCCCTCGCAGGTGCTGCACGTCGGCGACGACCCCGTCACCGATGTCGCGGGCGCACGCGCGGCGGGCTGCCGCAGCGTGTGGCTCAACCGGCGCGGCAGCGAATGGCCGAGTGGACTTGCCCGTGCCGATGCCGAAGTTCGCGATCTCGCCGGCCTTGCCGAACTGCTCGGGGATCCATCGACCTGAGGGCGGCGTCAGGCGTAGATATCGAGCAGCGTGCCGAGCAGTGAGTTCGAGGCCTTGATGACCTGTGCCGAGGCCGCCGCGGCCAGCGATGCCTGCGTGGCCTCCACCAGCGGGTCGACGAGGTTGGTGGCGTTCGGGTCGGCAACCGCCGCGGCCGCGGCATCGAGGCGCGACGTGGCACCGGCAAGGCCCGCCTCGCCGCTGGCGAGGGCGCTCGGAACGGCAGCGCTGATCTGGCTCATGGGCCGGGTATCGGCGGTGCCCCGGAAAACTTGAGCGGGAGGCGCTATGTCAGCGGGCGGGCGCCGCCGGCCGCCGCGCGCCACAGCCCGACCACCGTCTTGCCATCGATGATCTCGCCGTCCACCGCCATGCGGCAGGCCTCGGCCAGCGCGATCCAGTGCACCGTGAGCACCTCGTCGATCTCGGGTGCGGCGCCGACGAGCGACAGGTCGCGGGCTTCAAACAGGTGCACGACTTCACGGAACACACCGGGCGAGCTGAAGTAGCGCCCGAGCGAGGCCCAGCGAGCCGCAGCGACGCCCGCCTCCTCGACGAGTTCGCGCCGGGCGTTGTCGAGCGGCGTGCCGCCCGCCAGCTTGCCCGCCGGCAGTTCCCACAGCCAGTCACCGGCAACGTGCCGGTACTGACGGACGAGACAGACCTGCTCGCGGTCGTTGATCGCCACGACCGCAGCGCCGCCCGGATGGTCAACGACTTCAAGCTCGAAGCGATGACCGTTGGGCAGCGTTACGTCCTCGACGGCCAGCGAGATAACCCGCCCGCGGTAGATCGACCCTGTTGCCATCGCGCACATTCCTCTGCCGGCGACACCTGGCGTAGGCTTCTGCCCATGACCGATCCGCCCGCGCACTGCATTGTGATTACCGGCCTGCCGGGCAGCGGCAAGTCGACCCTTGCCCGGCACCTCGCCGGTCATTATCGCTGTTCGGTGCTTGCCAAGGATGCCTACAAGGAGCGGATATTTGACGCCCTCGGCTGGTCCGATCGGGACTGGTCGAAGCGCGTCAGCGCGCTGGCCTGGGCCCTGCTCTTCGAGTCGGCGGAGTGCCTGCTGCAGGCCGGCGCTCGGGTGATCATCGAGGGTAATTTCGAAGAACCGCAATGGGATGCGCTGGCAGCCATGCGGCAGCGGCAGCCGGCGAGGCTCAGCATCGTCGACTGCCAGGCGAGCGACGCGACCCTCATCGCGCGTGCCAGCGCGCGTGCCGCTGGCGGCCTGCGCCACCCCGGGCACGCGGACGCGAGCCTTGCCGCAGAGCTCGCCAGCCGGCTCGCCGTGCCCGGCGGCAGGCCTGCCGTTCCCGCCGGGCTCACCGCACTCTGCTACCGCTCGGAGGCCGACCTGGCCGCGGGCGGGCCGCAGGCGATGGCTGCCCTGCTGAGGCAGCTGCCTGCCTGAGCCCGCGGCGGCGGCGAGGGGCGCTCAGCGAGCGATAACCCGCAGGGCGTCGAGCAGCCGGTCGACGTCGGTCCGCTGGGTGTACATCGACATGCCGGTCCGGAGTACCCCGCCACGCGCGGTGAGCCCGAGAACCTCGATGGGCTTTACCGCGTAGAAATCGCCGTCCCAGACGCAGATCCCCTGTTGTCCAAGCTCGGTCGCCAAGGCAAGCGGTGTGTGCCCGTCCAGGGTGATGGATACGGTGGGCGCGCGGCGGCGCGTCGCGAAGTTCACGCCCCACACGGTGACGCCCGGGATGCGCGAGACCTCGTCGTAGTAATACGCGGCAAGCTCGTGCTCGTAGGCGCTGATGGCCGTCATCGCCGCCACGATCCGCGCCCGGAGCGACGATCCGCTGCCAAAGGACGCGAGGTATTCGACCGCCGCGGCAGCCCCCTCCATGGCCGGGTGATTGAGCGTGCCCGTCTCGATACGGTAGGGCGCCTGCGGCTCCTGTGCCGGAAGCCGGTCGGTCGGCAGCGTCTCGAGCAGACCCGGGCGCGAGTAGAGAATGCCGACGTGCGGTCCATAGAACTTGTAGGCCGAGCAGAGCAGGAAGTCGGCATCGAGTGCGGTGACATCGAGCGGGAAGTGCGGCGCGTAATGGACCGCGTCCACCGACAGCCACGCGCCGACCTTGCGCGTGAGCTCGCGGGCGAGTTCCACGTTGTTGACGGTGCCGAGCGCATTCGACGAGTAGCCGATCGCGACCAGGCGCGTGCGCGGTCCGATCTTCGCCCGCATGTCCGCCTCGTCGAGCCTGCCGTCCGGATTGAGTCTGATCTCCCGCACGGTAAAACCGGCCGCGCCGAGACGCATCCAGGGCGCGCGATTGGCCTCGTGGTCAAGTTCCGTGACGACGACTTCGTCACCGGGCTTCAGCGTCCGCTCGACTGCGTGACTGAGCGCGTAGTTGAGGGTGGTCATGTTCGCGCCGAGGGAGATCGTCTGCCCGCCGGGCGCACCGAGGAAATCGGCGAGTGTGTCGCGCGTGCGCAGCATCGCGGCATCGACGTCATTCGACGTCGGAAACTGGCCGTGGGTGTTCGCGTTGTAGCGTGCGTACGCGTTGGCGATGGTGTCAATGACGTGCCGCGGCACCTGGGTGCCGGCAGGCCCGTCGAGGTAGGCGAGCGGCCTCTCGTTGAGGGTCCGTGACAGTGCCGGGAAGTCGGCACGGCAGCGAGCGCTGTCGGCGGCGGTGAAGGTCATCTCGGGATACTCCGGCTTGGTCATGGATGGTTCAGTAAGGTCAGGGTTGGCGCCCGCCGGCGAGCCGTCGCACGACGCTCAGCGGCCCGCGCCCGGGCGGGTCGGTTCGCCGTTCACGAGCAACCAGGCCCCCGCGGCGACCGCCGCAAAGCCCGCACCGACCCAGAACACGCTGTCCCAGTGGCCGAGCTCCGACAGGTAGCCGACGATCGGTGCCGTAACCACGCCACCGAGGTTGCCGCCGGTATTGAGCAGGCCGCTGGCCGACATGGTGTCACGGCCGCCGACGTTCATCGCCGCGGCCCAGTACGCGCCCTCGTTGAGCTCGACCGCGCCGTAGGCCGCGGTCAGCGCCGCAACCGCGACGAGCGGGCTTGAGGTCGAGACCGCCACGAGCAGCAGGAGTCCGGCGACCGGCAGTGACAGGAGCGGCAGCAAGCGCAGGCCCCAGCGGTTACCGAGTCGGGCGCACAGCGTCGAGGTCACGAATCCGCCGACGCCGGCGCCGATGGCACCGGCCAGTGGCGGGAGGCCCGCCAGCCAGCCGCTCTCGAGGATCGAGAAGTGCCGCTCCTGGCGCAGGTAGAGGAACACCCAGTCGCCGAGCAGGTAGAAGAGGTAGTTCATGCACAGGTAGGAAAAGGCGAGCAGCAGCAAGGTGCGGTTCATCAGCAGCTTGCCAAGGCCCGCCCAGGGTGAGGTCGAGCCCGTGTGCTCGTGCCCGGCGAGCCCGAGCGCCGCCGCGTCAAGCTCGGCCAGTTCCTCGCGCGACACTTTCGGGTGCTCGGCGGGCGTGTTGCGGCCGAACCAGGCCCACAAAATGAGGAAGGGAATGGCCGGCAGCGCCGCGAGCGCGAGTGCCCGCTGCCAGCCGAAACTGACCATGAGGCCCGAGATGAGCGGCGGCGTGACCATGGAGCCGAGCCCGAGCCCCATCGTCTGCAGACCGAGCACGAAGGCCCAGCGCTGCGAGGGAAACCAGCGGCTGAGGACGCCCGACGAGACCGGCCAGACGAAAGACTGGGCGACGCCGAGCGAGAACTGCGCGACGAGCATGGCGGCGTAGAGCGCCGGGCCGGACAGCACGAGCGGCGCTGCCGGCATCATCAGCACCGCGATGACCGCGACGATTCCGGCGTAGACCAGCGTCTGGCGTGCGCCGAGCGCCTGACCGATCACCCCGGCGGGGAACTGGAACAGGGCGTAGGCCAGGATGAACGAGGTGCGCAGCCAGCCGATCTGCGACTGGGTCAGGCCAAGTTCCGGCTCCATCAGGTCGGCGGCGACGGTCAGGCCCTTCTGCTGCAGGTAGGCGATGAAGCCCACCGCGAACATGAACGCGAAGACAAACCAGCGGATCCGGATGGAACTCGGTCGCATCAGTTACTCCGGAGTGGGAAGCGGCAGCGGCGGCGCCCGTCGCGGGCACCGCCGCATGGCAGGAACCGCGGCGGGATCAGTGACGGGAAATCTCGTCGACGACCTGCTGGCCCGAGACCTTGGTCTGCACCAGCGCCCAGCACAGGCCCGTCGTCAGCAGCGACGCGACGACGACGATGCCGACCCAGGCCATCGCGCCCTGATTGGCGAGGCTGAGCCAGCCCCAGCTGACGAAGAGCCAGATGAGGGCCGCAAAAAATGCCAGTCCGAGCACCACGCCGAGCGTGCCGAGCGCCCGCCACGTCGCGTGCACGAAGAACAGCCAGATGCCGACCAGGGCGATGCCGGCGACGGCCTGCAGTGGCTGAATGTGCGGGAAGGTTGCACCTATCCAGTGCGCGAACGACCGCCCGGTCGGGTTGTACGTCACGGCAACCAGCGCCAGAGCGGCCAGAAAGCGGCCAATGATCCCACCCAAGCCGAACTGTGCCACTGCGTCTCCCCCGTGTCGTTTACCGGCGGGGCGCATCATAACTCCGGCAGCGGGCCCGAGTCCGCCGCGGCGACTGGATAAATGTACAGTCCTGCCGCGATAATAGCGGCATGGCGGCGGTACTTCAGGATCCGTTGAACGAGGCGCAGGGTCGCGCGGCGCGCTTCGGCGCGACCTCCGCGGAGGGACGCTTTTGCGCCGGACCGCTGCTCATCATCGCCGGGGCCGGTACCGGCAAGACGGCCACCCTCGCGCATCGCGTCGCCCACCTGCTGCTTAACGGCGTCGATCCGGCGCGCATGCTGCTGCTGACGTTCTCGCGGCGCGCGTCCGTGGAGATGACCCGTCGTGCCGAGCGCATCGTGGCGCAGGCGCTGCGCGAGCGGCACGCGGGGTCGGCGCCCGCGGTTCGCCTGCCCTGGGCCGGGACGTTCCACTCCGTGGCCAATCGCGTGCTCCGCGAGCGCGCGCGCGCGGTCGGTCTGGACCCCGGCTTCAGCATCCTCGATCGCGGTGACGCCGCCGATCTCATGGACCTCGTTCGCCACGAGCAGGGGCTCACGGCCCAGGCACGCCGCTTTCCCAAGAAGGACACCTGCCTCGCGATCTACTCGCATCGGGTCAATACCCTGCGGCCGTTGCGGCAGACGCTCGAGGAGCACTGGCCTTGGTGCGTTGAGTTCGAGCCGGAGCTGAACCAGCTCATGCGCGGCTACGTACTGCGCAAGCAGGCCGAGAGCGTGCTGGATTACGACGACCTGCTGCTCTACTGGCACGGACTGCTGGAGGACCCCTCGCTCGCCGCGGAACTCGGTGCGAGCTTCGACCACGTGCTGGTCGATGAATACCAGGACACCAACTCCCTGCAGGCGGAGATCATCTGCCGACTGAAGCCGAGCGGCGAGGGCGTGACGGTCGTCGGCGATGACGCGCAGGCTATCTACTCGTTTCGTGCCGCCACGGTCGATAACATCCTGCACTTCCCGGAGCGGTTCTCACCGCCTGCAACGGTCATAGCGCTCGAGGAGAACTTCCGATCGACCCAGGGCGTGCTTGATGCCGCCAATGCGCTGATCGGCGACTCGGCGCTAGGCTACCGCAAGCAGCTGGTTGCCCGGCGCGGGCAGGGTGAGCCACCGCGGCTGGTGTCCGTGGCCGACGATCGTGCCCAGGCTGATTACATCGTCGCCGAGGTCCTTGCCGCCAGAGAGGCGGGCGTGGCACTGCGCCGACAGGCGGTGCTGTTTCGCTCGTCGAGCCACAGCGCGCAGCTCGAGGTGGAGCTGATGCGGCACAACATCCCGTTCGTCAAGTACGGTGGCCTCAAGTTTCTCGAGGCAGCGCACGTCAAGGACGTGCTCGCGTGCCTGCGCTGGATCGATAACCCCAGGCACCGCCTTGCCGCGTTCAGGGTGCTGCAGCTGCTGCCCGGCATGGGTCCGGGACTGAGCGAGCGATGCCTCGCGGGATTCGCTGCCGGCCACTATTCGCAGGCGGCGCTGGCGGCCTTCAAGGCACCACCCGCAGCCCGGGAAGCCTTTGCCGGCCTCGTTGCGGTCATGTCGGATCTGGCGCCCGCGTCGCGCGCCTGGTCAGGACAGCTTGAGCGGGTCCGTGACTGGTACCGGCCGTTGATGGAGTCACTCTACGACAGTACCGCGGTACGCACGGCCGACCTCGAACAGCTCGTCCAGCTCGCCGGGCAGTACCCGAGCCGCGAGCGATTCCTGAGTGAGCTGACGCTCGATCCACCGCAGGCGAGCGGTGATCTCGCCGGCCCGCCGCTGAAGGACGAGGATTATCTCGTCCTGTCGACCGTTCACTCGGCCAAGGGCCTTGAGTGGAATTCGGTCTACGTGCTCAACGTTGCAGACGGGAATTTTCCGAACGAGTTCGCCTGCGGCAAGCCGGAACTCATCGAGGAGGAGCGTCGCCTGCTGTACGTCGCCATGACGCGCGCCCGCGACACCCTGCACCTCATGCAGCCGCTGCGTTACTACGTGCCCGAGCAGCCGCGCTACGGCGACCGGCACGTCTACGGAGCACCGAGCCGGTTCCTGACCAGGAACGTGCTCGATACGCTTGCCTGCATGACGTGGCCGGCCGCCGCCGCGCGGCCGGAGATGAGCACGTCATCCGGGGCGACGGTCGTTGATGTCGGGGCCGGCCTGCGCGCGCTGTGGGATTGAGCGCGCGTGGTTAGCGTGCGTTAGGGGGCTTGCGGAACTTCAGCGTGAACCGGTCGCTCTCGCCGATCGCCTTGTACCGCTCGCGATCCTTGTCACCCAGCCGGTAGTTGGGCGGCAGAGTCCATACGCCCTGCTCGTAATCCTTGGTGTCCTTGGCGTTCGCATTGACCTCGGACGAGCCAAGGTATTCGAAGCCGACGCTCTTGATGAGCTCGATGGCCTGAGCCTCGTCCACGTAACCGAGCTTGAGCTGGGTGTCGGCGGGCCGGCCGCTCGCGGCGCGGTGGTCCTCGATACCGAGAATGCCACCGGGCTTGAGCGAGCGGAAAACGGCGCTCAGCATCGCCTTGGCGTCGTCGGGATTGCCGAGCCAGTTGTGCAGGTTGCGAAAGGTCAGCGCAAGGTCAACGGAGTCCGGCGCGACCGGCGTCAGGGCACCGGGGTACTGCAGTGCAACGACCGTGACCTTGCCGTAGTTCGCCGGATCGGCCGCGAGTTTGGCGTGGTAGGCCTTCAACCCGTCCTGGATGAACGGTTCATCGAGCTTCGGGTTCCATTGCGCGGCGATGTAATGGCCGTGGTCGCGCAGGAGCGGCGCCAGGATCTCGGTCCACCAGCCTCCCTTACCCGGCCAGACCTCCATGACGGTCTGGTCGCGGCGAATGCCGAAGAACTCCAGGGTGGCCTTCGGATGCCGGTACACGTCGCGATCACGATTTGCTGCGCTGCGCTGCGGGCCGGCGAGAATCGTATCCAGTGCGCTGTCCGTCGCCGGATCCGTAAGCGGGGGCTCGGGCAGCGGCGGCCGTGCCTGTGCAAGGGGTGCGGCCACCATGACGCCAAGTACTGCCATCGGCAGCCATAGCGACAGCCGGCGGCGGCTGCGACGATCGCTCAGACTTAAGGCCATGAAGTGCACTCCACAGGATAAAAAAACGATCCGCCCCGGCCGTGCCAGGGCGGACGTCCCATAAAACAACAGGAACCCCGCCGTGCGGGGTTCCGGGGCAGTCTACCTGCGGGGCCAGCCGGCGCTCAGCGTCGACCGCGACCGTCACCGCCGTAGCCGCCGCGGCCTTCACCGCCACCGCGGTTGTCGCCACCGCCGCCGTAGCCACCACCACCGCCGCCGTAGCCACCACCACCGCCGCCGCCGCCGTAGCCACCACCACCGTAGCCACCGCCGCCGCCGCCGTAGCCGCCACCGCCACCGCCACCGCCACCGCCACTGCGCGGGCCGCGCGGTGCACGCTCCTGGGCCTCATTCACTCGCAGCTGCCGTCCGCCCATGTCCTGGCCATTGGTCGCCGCGATGGCCTTCTGCGCGTCGGCGCTCGGCATGTCGACGAAGCCAAAGCCGCGCGGCCGGCCGGTTTCGCGATCGTTGATCAGTTTGACCGACTCCACTTTGCCGTGTGCTTCGAACAGCGAGCGGATATCGTCCTCCGTCGCGGAAAAGGGAAGGTTGCCTACGTAAATAGTCGTCATCGCATCGTCTCGCAGCAAGCGCGTCGGGCGGGGGCGTTCCCCGCCGGCCGCAGGTCCATACCTTTCGGCCGGCGCAGACGTCGTGCGTGAGGCAAAGCGCTGCGCCAATGGCCGACAACCGAAGGCTCGAGCACGCCCCGACCGCCAGATCGGTACCCCGTGTCGTGTACTGAACGCAGGGAATCCGGGAGGCGAAACCGTACAAAAACCTCTTGAAAAGATGCTACGCCAGCCCTGTCGGGGACGCAATTTAGACGCGCGCCACCGCGCTGTCGCGCGCGCGTCACACCGTTGCGGTAGCGACCGGGCGGGACGGATCACTGCACCATTCGCTCCACGATCCGCCGTACAACGACGCTCCGTGCAGGCCGGCCACGTCCATGGCGAGCAGCACGTGGCAGGCCGTGACGCCGGAACCGCACATCACAGCGACCGGTTGCGGACCGACCGGCGCCAGGTGCGCGATCAGGCGCTCCCGGATCCGTTCAGGCGGGAGGAACCGACCGTCAGCGCCGAGCAGCGTCGTGTGCGGCAGGTTGCTCGCGCCGGGTACGTGCCCGGCCACCGGGTCGAGCGGTTCGACGAGGCCGCGGAAGCGTTCATCGCTGCGTACGTCGACCAGCGCGAGATTGCCGGCCGCCAGACCCGCCTGCACGTCGCCCGCCGACAGCGACGGAAAACGCCCGATGGGGCAGGGCAGTTCCCGTGGCTCCGGCCGTTCGCGACGGGCGGTGAGTTCGCCACCGGCGGCTCGCCACGCGGCAAGGCCGCCGTTCAGCACGGCCGCCCGCTGGTGGCCGAGCTGGCGCAGCAGCCACCAGGCGCGGGCCGCGTACAGACCCGCGCTGTCGTCGTAGAACACGGCCTGGGAGTCAGGCCCGAGTCCGAGTTCGCCGAGCCGCTGCGCGAGCCGTGCCGGCTGAGGCAGCGGGTGGCGCCCGGTGCCGGCGGCGCGTGGCGAGGAAAGATCCCGGTCAAGGTGCAGGTACTGCGCACCGGGAATGTGGTTCGCCGCGTAGGCCGCCTCACCCGCGGACACGTCCTTCAGGTCAAAGCGGCAGTCGAACAGCCGCCAGTCCGGGCTGCACAAGTGACTGAGTACGGTCTCTGCCTCGACGAGGTTTGAGAAACTTTGCACAGCAGGAGCTCCGGCGTAGTAACGACTGTCCAGTCTATACAGTTACAATTTCGCGGGGAGAGCGCAGCGGTATGACCATGGAACTTTACGCGAGTCGGGACAGTGCCTGGTGCTGGAGGGTGAGGCTCGCGCTCGCCTTCAAGGGGCTGCCCTACACCATGCATCTGCTCGACGTGGCGACGCAGGAACACAAGTCGCCGCAGATGCTGAAGCTGACTCCGCGCGGTCGCCTGCCGCTGCTGCGCGATGGCGAGTACGTTGTTTTTGAGTCCATTGCCGTTCTCTACTACCTGGATCGCAAGTACCCGCAAGCGCCTTTGTTCGGCGACTCCGCCGAACAGGGAGGCGTGATCCTGCGCGTCGCCGAAGAGTTTCAGAATTACATCGAGCCACACCTGATCGCCATCATCGACGCGGTCAGGGCGCACGAACTCGAGGGCCGGCGGGACGAGATCATGGAACACATGCTCGCCGCCGCCAGTGAAGCGCGCACCATCGAGGGTCGCCTGTCGAAGTCCGAATGGGTGGTCGGCGAGCGGCCGTCGGCCGCGGATTTCGTCATCTACCCCTGGATCCGGCTGCTGCAGGACGCTCTCGTCGACCCGGACGCGACCGAACTCGCGGCGCGCTTCATGCCGGTGGAAGTGCAGTACCCGGCGCTGGCGCGCTGGCTTGAGCGCATTGCTGCACTGCCCGGCTACGCCGAAACCGAGCCGCCGTCACTGCGCCGCTAGTAGCGCGCGGCGACCGCTGCCGTTATCTTCCGCGGGCGAGTCGGCCGACCGGCCCTCGCCGAGAGCGGCCCCCGCCGCGACCTTTCAGTTCCTTGGAGTATCGATATGGCAGCACATCCCGTACACGTTAACTTTCCCGGCCGACTGGTTTTCGTCGGCTTCGGCAGCATCGGTCAGGGTGTGTTACCCCTTATTCTGCGGCATATCGGCGGCCTTGACCCCTCGCGCATTACGATTGTGACGGCCGACGAAACGGGCCGCGCGCAGGCCGAGGCGGCCGGCGTCACCTTCGTGCGCCAGGCGCTCACCCGCGAGAATTTCCGGCACGTGCTTGAGCCGGTGCTCGGCCGCGGTGACTTCCTGCTCAACCTGTCGGTTGACGTGTCGTCGCTCGCGCTGATCCGCTTCGCCTGGGAGCGTGGCGCGCTGTACCTCGACACCTGTCTCGAGCCGTGGGCCGGCGGCTACACGGATCCCGCGCTGCCGCCGGCACGGCGCACCAATTACGCCCTGCGCGAGGAGGCGCTTGCCGTGCGCCGCGAGCACCCGGACGCGCCGACCGCCGTGCTGACGCACGGCGCGAATCCGGGCCTCGTATCGCACCTCGTCAAGCAGGCGCTGCTGAACATCGCAGCGGACCTCGGCAAGGCGGTGGCGGAGCCTGCCAACCGCGAGCAATGGGCGGCCCTCGCCCACGAGCTTGGCGTCAAGGTTGTGCATGTCGCCGAGCGCGACATGCAGGCGCCGAGCGTGCCGAAACGCAACGACGAGTTCGTGAACACCTGGTCGGTGGACGGCTTCATCTCCGAAGGGTGCCAGCCGGCCGAGCTTGGCTGGGGCAGCCACGAGCGCAACTTCCCCCGCGACGGGCGCCGCTTCGATTTCGGTGACGGATCGGCGATCTTCCTGATGCAGCCGGGTGCGGCCACCCGCGTCCGGACCTGGGCGCCAATGTCGGGCCCGTTTCACGGTTTTCTGATCACTCACGGTGAAGCGATTTCGATTGCTGACTATTACACGGTCAAGGACGGCGATCGCGTGGCGTACCGTCCGACGGTGCACTACTCCTACCACCCCAGTGATTCGGCGGTGGCGTCAGTGCACGAATTCGCGGGACGCAACTGGCAGGTGCAGTCGGCGAAGAGAATTCTGCTGGACGAGATCATCAGCGGAGGCGTCGATGAACTTGGCGTGCTGCTCGCCGGGCATGCGAAGAACGCCTACTGGTACGGCTCCCAGCTGTCGATCGACGAGGCACGCGCGCTTGCGCCGCACAACTCCGCGACCAGCCTGCAGGTGTGCGTCTCGGTTCTGGCCGGTGTGATCTGGACCATCGAGAATCCGGCGCGCGGCATGGTCGAGCCCGATGAGATGGATTTCCGGCGCTGCCTCGACATCTGCCGTCCGTACCTCGGGCCGGTGGTCGGCGCCTACACCGACTGGAATCCACTCACCGACCGCGGCCGGCTGTTTCCCGAGGATCTCGACGAGACCGATCCCTGGCAGTTCAAGAACGTGCGGGTTCTCTGATAGGCATCAGGACAAGGTGCCGTAGCGGATCGCCACGATGACGTAGCGTGACGCTCCGGCGGGCGCCTCGACGACGAATTCGTCGTCGAGGCGCCGACCGAGCAGGGCGCGACCCAGTGGGGCGTCCATGCTGACATAACGCGGATCCATGTCGAATTCATCCGGCCCGACCACGCGCAGGGTTCGTTCGACGCCGTTCTCGTCTTCCAGATCCACCCACGCGCCAAAGTACACTCGCGTCCGGTCCGACGGCGGCTGGTCGACGACCGTGAGCCCCTCAAGGCGCTTGCGCAGGAAACGGACACGACGGTCGATCTCGCGCAGTCGCTTCTTGCCGTAGGTGTATTCGGCATTTTCAGAGCGATCCCCCTGGGCCGCCGCCGCGGTGACGGCTTCGGTCACCCGTGGCCTTTCCACCCGCCACAGCTCGTCGAGCTCGGCACGCATGCGTGCGGCGCCTTCCGGGGTTGAGTATTTCGAGCCGGGTTTGTCGGCGGCACGCCAGCGTCCCAAAGTGTTGTTACCTCGCCAGCGTAATCGTTAAGCAGTTCACGGATTCCCGGCTGCCCGCTGTCTACGCTGCAGCCATGACGTTCAAAGTGTATGCGCACTTCGTCGCTGACCTCGGCACCCGGGGCTGCAGCGAATTCCGGGGCATCGTCGAAGTCGGCTCGGAGCCGTTGCTCGGCAACGTCGCCGACCGGGACGACGAGGCGCTGGTGCGCGAGCTTGCACGCGATTTTAACGTCGGTACCGAGCAGATCCACGTGCTGCGTTGGTCCCGGCTGCACTGAGTCCCCTGGCGGCCCACAGCGCATTTTCCTTGTGACCGCCACTTAAAACCCCGGATCCGACGGATCCGGGGTTTTTTTTGCTCCCGACGTCCCCATCTTGCCAATCACGGACGTCCGGCCGATTATGACCGGACCTATTCCGGGGCCGGCCCGCCGTACGGCAGCGGGCGGGCTCCCGCCGCTGGTTTCATTCTGTGTCTTTGAGGAGCTCACTCATGCGGTTTAAATGGCTGGCCGCCGCGCTGTTCGCGGCGACGATGATCTCGGGTTGTGGCTACAACAACATTCAGGTCCAGGATGAGGGTACGAAGTCCGCCTGGTCGGAAGTCCTGAACCAGTACCAGCGGCGGGCCGACCTGATCCCGAATCTCGTCAAGACCGTGCAGGGCTACGCCGAGCAGGAAAAGAGCGTCCTGGTCGGGGTGACCGAGGCGCGTGCCAAGGCGACGTCGATCAAGGTCGACGCCAACGACGAAGACTCGCTGAAGAATTTCCCGCTGGCCCAGGCACAGGTGTCGGGATCGCTGTCCCGCCTGCTTGCGGTCGCGGAGAACTATCCGCAGCTGAAGTCGGACCAGAACTTCCGCGATCTGCAGGCCCAGCTTGAGGGGACCGAGAACCGCATCGCCGTGGCCCGTAACCGTTACATCCAGGCGGTGCAGCAGTTCAACATCACGGTGCGCAGCTTCCCGAGCAACCTGACCGCGATGATGTTCGGGTACAAGCCGAAGCCCAACTTCACGGTCGAGGACGAGGCTGCCATTGCCAAGCCACCGACGGTGGACTTTGGTGCGGCGAAGCCGGCTGCCGCCGGTTCGACCGGTTGAGGCAATGATCGCGACCATGGCCCCGCGCCGCTGCGGCCCCGGTCCGTGGTCGGTTTTTAGCCTGCTCCTGGCGCTGTGCGCGGCGCTGGGTCTACTGCTCGTTCCTGCGCGACCGGCGGTCGCGCAGGACCTTCTCCCCGTACCCAAGGTGGCGCGGGTCACCGATCAGACGGGCACGCTCGACGCCGCGGCGGTGGCGGGACTCGAGCAGAAGCTCGCTGCCTTTGAGGCGGAGAAGGGCAGCCAGATCGCGGTCCTGATCGTGCCGACGACGGCGCCAGAGGAGATCGAGCCCTACGCCAACCGTGTTTTCACCGCCTGGCAGCTCGGCCGCAAGGGCGTCGACGACGGCGTGCTCGTCGTGGTCGCGAAGAATGACCACAAGCTCAGGGTCGAAGTGGGGCGCGGCCTCGAAGGCGCGATTCCCGACGCCTACGCCAAGCGCATCGTCAGCGACGTCATCGCGCCACACTTTCGCGCCGGTGATTTTCCGGGCGGCATCGCCGCCGGTGTCGATTCGGTCATCGGCCTCGTGCACGGCGAGCCACTGCCACCGCCACGGCCGCGGCCGGCCGCCCATCAGGGTCCGGGCCTTGAGGGCACGCTGGTACTCATCCTGTTTGCCGCGGTCACCATCGGCTCGATGCTGCGCGCAATCCTTGGCCGCGTGCTCGGCGCTGCCGCCACCGGCGGCATCGTCGGCTTCCTTACCTGGGTCCTCGCCTCGGTGCTCGGTCTCGCCATCGGCGCCGGGGCGATCGCCTTCCTGATCGCCCTGATGGGCGGTCTCGGCGGCTCGCGCTGGAGCAGTGGCGGCTACTACGGTGGCGGCGGTTTTGGCGGGGGCGGTTTTGGCGGTGGCGGTTTCGGTGGTGGCGGTTTCGGCGGCGGCGGCGGCGGTTCGGCCGGCGGCGGCGCCTCGGGAAGCTGGTAAATGGTCATCGACAAGCTCAAGCGGCTGTTCAGGCACGCGCTGGCGACGCGGGCGCACATGCACCGACTCTTCCCGGAGCAGGCCCTGGATGAGCTGGAGACGGCCGTGAGCCGGGCGGAATCCGAGCATTCGGCGGAAATCCGGTTCGTCATCGAGTCCGAGCTCGACCTGCACTCCATCCTCGCCGGCAAATCGGCAAGGGACCGCGCGCGGGAGGTATTCGGGCGATTCGGCGTCTGGGACACCGAGGCCAACAACGGCGTGCTGATCTACCTGCTGATTGCGGATCGCCGCGTCGAAATCGTTGCCGACCGCGGGTTCCGGGACCTCGTCACCCACGAAGAGTGGCAGGGCGTGTGCCGGGCGATGGAAGTCCGGTTTCGCGCCGGGCAGTTCAAGGAGGGGGCACTCGCTGGCATCGCGGCGGCCGGTGTGCTCGCCGCCCGGCATTTCCCGCCGGCGGGGGCGCGCAACGAATTGCCCGACCGGCCGATCCTGCTTTGATTTCTCGCCGGGTCAGGGACGCTCGTCCATAATCGCGGCATGCTGAAGCCGGTCAGCCGCGGACGCGGCACATCCCCTCTGGCGCGCGGCCTGCTGTTGCTGGCCGCCTGCGTCGCGCTCGGCGCCTGCTCGCTGTTCCGGCCGCTGCCACCCGCACCGCCCGCGATCGTGGCGCCACCCGCGCCGCCGCCGCCGCCGCCGCTCGCCGAGCCGCTTGCCACCCACACGTTCCGCTACGACCCGCTGCGTGACGACGTCGTCGGCCAGGTGCAGGTGACCGTGGCCGGGCCGGATGACACCCTCCCGGAGCTCGCCCGGCGCTTTAACCTCGGCTACGAGGAAATCGTCCGCGCCAACCCCGGTGTCGACCCGTGGCTGCCCGGTGCCGGGCGCGAGATCGTCCTGCCGACGGCGTTCGTCCTGCCGGATGCGCCGCGCACGGGGGTGGTCGTCAATATCGCGGCGATGCGGATCTATTATTTCCCGAAGCGCGAGGCCGGCAAGCCGGCGACCGTGATCACGCACCCCATCGGCATCGGCAAAGTGGGCTGGTCCACGCCCGAGGGCGTCACGCAGATACTGTCCCGGGTCAAGGACCCGGTCTGGACGCCTCCCGAATCGGTCCGTCGCGAGCACCTGAAGGACGGCGACGAACTGCCGGCGCAGGTGCCGGCCGGGCCGGATAATCCGCTCGGCGCCTACCTCTTCCGGCTGGGCTGGCCGAGCTACCTGATCCACGGCACCAACAAGC
>CAITAM010000369.1 GCA_903890265.1 uncultured Pseudomonadota bacterium
ATGCGTAATGAACCTGCCTCCGCCCTTCGGGCAGGTAAGGGCCTGAATGACAAGATCCACTGGCACGCGCACTTGGTCGTGAACCGAGTGCATCTGCCCGCAATTAAGACGCTGACAACTTGCACCCCGCACGCCGCGTTTACAGTACTTGCACGGGCGCCAACTGTCGCTCTGCCGAGCACCCATGACGCCGGCCAGAGCCACTCGTCCAGCAAGCGCCGCCGCTTTTGAAAAAGATGCGCCTTCACGAACAGGCCGAATGTTGAGGGGCGGCGCGTTCTTGCTCTTGCAGCGGAGGAGCATGAGGGTACCATCTGGCCGCAGGTCCAATTTAGCTCTGTGGGTGGTTGGGAGTTTTGCTTCAGAGAGAAGCCGTTGGATCTCCTCGCGAGTCCCAAAACTAGAATAATCGAGAGGTAAATCGACGCCGCCATCGGGATGGTTGCTGTGCTCCATGGTCAGACAGAACACGTCCTCGTGTTTGCGCGTCTGCAAATCATCCTCGTCCATGGCGGCCATGGTTTGGAAAATCGCAGAGCGAACTTTTTTGCCCCAAGGTGTTGATGCCGGCGGCGCATAGGCGCACGTTAAAATGATGGGGCGTCGAACTGCCCCCGGACGGTGCTGGTACTTTGTCCCAGGCCTCAAAACCTTCGGGTCCAGACGATACCGACGCAGATGGCCGTCCAGCAAATGTTGGTTATCACCATCGAACAAAAGAGATAGCGGCCGAATGGACATCTGCAGTCTCTTATGTACCAAGAGACAAAGCCCCGCGCCGACTTTGCCCCGATTCATTGCTGGGCCGTCGTCGATCGACGTCGACCGCATTGTGACCTCGATGTCGTAACGCCTACAAATAACTTCCCCCAACTTGTCCCTCGCATTGGTTTTGCCAGCAACGCCATCAAATTCAGTCACCAAAACGAGAGCCGGCCAGTGAAACTTCTCCAGTAGACGTTCAAAATCCAGCATTTTCACGCCATTCTTGCTCTTAGTGAGAGACTGCGCATTGACAGTCAAGAACGAGACTGAGGTCCCACGCCAGGAGTTGGCAAAGGGGCCCCCGCCTGCCGAAGGTGCACTGAAAGTTTTACCGGTCTCAAACTTGCGTCGACCAATAGCCTGGCGGACAAAGGTCGACGTGGGATCAAGGCCGGCAAGGTCCAGAGACAAAAGGCCGGAAAGAAAATTCGAGGCAGCCGCCGAGACCCCTCGCTCGGTCGAAGCTTGATTAGAAAAGGGGGACATGGCTTTCGATCCCCGCGACCGCAGAAGGGGGAAAAAATTGAGCGTTATCCGCCAATAAAGAATAAGAGCACAAAGTGACGAAGCCGCGCCGCCACGCAAAAACCAGGCGCCCTGGTGCGTCGGCCCCGTAAACAAAACTCTGCGCACCCAAATATGCGCTGCCAGCGTCACCGCGCCCACGCTCCCGGCGCCAGTGTCCGTCCGCCGCCGCCGCCGCCGCATTGCTGCCGCCGCGCCGCCGCACCGAGACCGACCGCCCGAGCGCGTCGGCCCCGTGCTGCCAACGCTGCCCACCGCCGCGTGCGCA
>CAITAM010000370.1 GCA_903890265.1 uncultured Pseudomonadota bacterium
CGCAATGAAATGGCTTCGGTTCGAGCACGAGGGCGCCGTTCGCTACGGCACGCTGGACGGTGACAGCGTGGTGGTCGAGGCCGGTGATCCGTTCAACGGGTCGGCGCCGACCGGTGAGCGCCTCGCCGTCGGCGAGATCCGCTGGCTGACACCGACCGAGCCCCGGACCATGGTCGCGCTGTGGAACAACTTCCACGCGCTGGCGGCGAAGAACGGCTGGGCGATCCCCGCGGAGCCCTTGTACCTCCTGAAGTCGGCGAACAGTTTCGCCGCCCACCGTGACGTGGTCCACGCGCCGCGCGGCTACGACGGGCGGGTGACCTACGAGGGGGAACTCGCGATCGTCATCGGCCGCACGGCGCACGCCGTCAGCGTCGCCGACGCACCGGCCCACATCCTCGGCTACACCTGCGCGAACGACGTGACGGCGCTCGACATCATCGGCCGCGATCCGGGCTTTGCGCAGTGGTCGCGGGCCAAGAGCTTTGCCGGTTTTGGCATCTTCGGGCCGGTCATCGACACGGACTTCGAGCCGGCCGGAGGCGAACTCGTCACGCTCCTGAACGGCCGCGAGCGGCAGCGCTACCGGTTGGCGGACATGATTTTCGCGCCGGCCACGCTGGTATCGCGCCTGTCGCAGGACATGACGCTGCAACCGGGTGACGTGATCCTCTGCGGTACGTCGCTCGGCGTGCTGCCGATGAAACCCGGGTCCCGGGTGGATGTGGTCATCGAGGGGATCGGCACGCTGACAAACACCTACGAGGCAGCACCATGAAGATCTGTATTGTCGGCGCCGGCGCCATCGGCGGCATGATCGCGGTGCGCCTCGCACGCATCGGTCACGAGGTGACGGCGATCGTCCGCGGCGCCAACCTCGAGGCCGTGCGGCGCCAGGGCGGCATGAAGCTCATCGGCGAGGACGGTACGGAGACATTCGGTGCGCTCGCCGCCACCGACAACCCGGCCGAGGCGGGGCCGCAGGACCACGTCATCCTGGCGCTCAAGGCGCACCAGCTCACGCCGCTGCTCGGGTCGCTGCCGGCGCTGTTCGCCGCGCACACGAGCGTGATCACCATGCAGAACGGCATCCCGTTCTGGTATTTCCATCGCCACGGGGGCGAGTACGAGGGGCGCACGGTCGAGAGCGTCGACCCGGGTGGCGCACTTATCCGGGCGATCGGCGCCGAGCGCATCATCGGCGCGATCGTCTACCCGGCGTCCGAACTCGTCGAGTCGGGCGTCATCCGCCACATCGAGGGCAACCGCTTCACGCTCGGCGAGCCGGACGGCATCGACAGCCCGCGCGTGCGGGAGATCGCCTCGGCCATGCGTGATGCCGGCTTCAAGGCGCCGGTGACCGCCGACATCCGCGGCGAGATCTGGCTCAAGCTTTGGGGCAACGTGGTCTTCAACCCGGTCAGCGCCCTGACGCATGCGACGCTCGAGGACATCTGCCGCTACCCGTTGACGCGCGAGCTCGCCGGGCGGGTCATGGCCGAGGCGCAGGCGATCGGCGAGAAGCTCGGGGTGCGCTTCAAGGTCAGCATCGAGAAGCGCATCGCGGGCGCCGAGTCGGTGGGCGCGCACAAGACGTCGATGCTGCAGGACGTCGAGGCGGGGCGTGCCATGGAGCTCGAGGCCCTGGTCGGCGCCGTCATCGAGATGGGGCGCATCACGGGCCTGCCGACGCCGCATATCGATGCCGTCTACGCCTGCGCCAAGCTCCTCGACCAGACGCTGCAGGCGCGCAAGGGCCGCTTGACGCTGGGCTGACCGTCACCGAGGCGGCCATCGCGCGGGACCGGTGACCTTGCTCGGCGTGCCCGGCCGGCGCCCCCGGTCGGCCACGGATCGGCGACGGGCCTGCGACGGGTCGGCGAACGGCCGGCAGCCGCCCGCGCTGGCGGTAGAATCGGTGGCGGATTTCCACTTGCCCCTTCCGAGGTATGCCATGAACACCACGACGTCCCCTCTTGCCGCACTGCTTTCCCTGAGCCTGAGCCTGAGCCTGTTCCTGCCCGCGGCAGCCCACGGCCAGTCGCAGCCGGCGACGGCGAGCCCGGCCGCGGCGCCGGCGACGACCGCCGCGCCGACGACGGTCAAGTCGATCTCGGCGTCCCTCGGCGTCGCCGTCTACCCCGCGAAGGGCCAGACCGCGGACCAGCAGAGTGCGGACGAGGGCGAGTGCTACACCTGGGCGCGCGGCAACACGGGCATCGACCCGACCGCGGTCGCGGCGGCGGCGCCGGCCCAGGCCGCGTCGGGCCCGAGCGGCGCGCGCGTGAAATCGGCCGCCAAAGGCGCGGTCGCGGGCACCGCGATCGGCGCCGTGGCCGGGGACACGGGGCAGGGCGCGGCGATCGGTGCCACGGCCGGCGCGCTGCAGGGCGGCTCCAAGGCCCGCAAGGGCAAGGGCGACGCGCAGCAGCAGGCGGCAGCGCAGGCGCAGGCCGAGAAGGTCAAGCAGATGGCCACGTTCAACAAGGCCTTCATGGCCTGCCTGGACGGCAAGGGCTACAGCACGAAGTAACGGGCGGGACGGCCGCCCGGGCGGCGGCCGTCCACCGCGCGCGGCGGCCGTTCGGTCCCGTCAGGTCGCCTTCAGCTCGGCGGTATCGATCGGCAGTCGCCGGATGCGCCTGCCGGTCGCCGCGTAAATCGCGTTGACGACGGCCGGTGCCGCCGGCGGCAGGCCGGGTTCGCCGATGCCACCGGGCGCCTCGCTGCTCTGCACGATGTGCACCTCGACCGCCGGCATCTCGTTCATGCGCAGTACCGGGTAGTCGTTGAAGTTGCCCTGCAGGACGCGACCGTCCTTGAAGGTGATCCGGCCGTACAGCGCGGCCGAGAGTCCGTAGACGATCGCGCCCTCGATCTGCCGGCGGATGATCTCGGGATTGACGATCTGACCGCAGTCGACCGCCGCGACCACCCGGTGCACCCGCGGCGTGCCGTCGGCGGCGACCGAGACCTCGGCGACCTCGGCCACGTAGGAGCCGAAGCTCTTGGCCACGGCAATGCCCCGGTGCACGCCCGCCGGCAGCGGCTTGCCCCAGCCGGACTCGGTGGCGGCACGGTCCAGCACGCCGAGGCAGCGCGGCTCGCCGGCGAGCATCGACCGGCGGAACGCGTAGGGGTCCGCTTTCGCGGCCGCGGCGAGCTCGTCGATGAAGCCTTCGACGAAAAAGACGTTCTGCGAGTGGCCCACCGAGCGCCAGAACCAGACCTGCGGCCCGGGCTCGGTGCGCCCGTAGGCGATGCGCTGGTGCGGGATGCTGTACGGATGGTCGGCCAGTCCCTCGACCGCCTGCGCATCGAGGCCCGACTCCGGCAGCTTGCCAAAGCCGGAGGCGGCGGTCAGCGACGGCGCACTGACCCCGGCCCGGAGCGAGTGCGCGCGCCCCTCGCCATCCAGCACGCCCCGGAACGTCGCCACGGCCGCCGGGCGGTAATAGCCGGCCGCCATGTCGTCCTCGCGGCTGTAGATGAGCTGCACGGGCTTGCCACTCGCCTGGCTGAGCGCGGTGGCATCGATGACGAAGTCCGGCGCGAAACGCCGGCCGAAGCCGCCACCGAGCAGCAGCGGATGCACCGTGACCTGTGCCGGAGTCAGCTGGGTGACGGAGGCGAGGATGCCCTGCACCGGCCCCTGGGACTGCGTACCCGCCCAGATCTCGACGCGGTCCTCGCGCACCCAGGCGGTGCAGTTCATCGGCTCCATGCAGGCATGCGCGAGATACGGCGCCTCGTACACCGCCTCGACCGTGCGGCCAGCGGCGGCGGCGAGCGGCTCGCCGCTCTCGCGCGCGACGATGCTGGCGCTGTCGGCCGCCTGTCGCAGGGCGCGGCTGACCCGCGCGGAGTCAAGGCCCGTGTTGGCACCCAGGTCCCAGTCAATCTCAAGCAGGTCGCGGCCCTTCTTGGCCGCGTAGTAGCCGCTCGCCAGCACCGCGATGCCGCTCGGCAGCGTGATGACGGCGGCCACGCCCCGCACGGCCTTCGCCTTGTCGTCGACGACCCGGGTGGGCTTGGCCCCCGGTTGCGGCGCGCGCGCCATCACCGCGACCAGGAGGCCCGGCAGACGCGGTGCGTCCAGACCGAACTTCGCCCGGCCGTTGACCTTGTCCGCGGTGTCGAGCCGCTTGGCGGCGGTGCCGAGCAGGCGGAAGTCCTTGGGATCCTTGAGGACCGGGTTCGCGGGCACGGGCTGGCGGGACGCCGCGGCAACGAGCGAGCCGTAGCTCGCGCGCCGACCGTCCGCGGCCAGCACTTCACCGTGCGCCGTGCGCAGGGTCGACGGCGCCACGTGCCACTGCTCGGCGGCGGCCGCCACGAGCATGGTGCGCGCCGCGGCGCCGGCCTGGCGCAGCGGCATCCACCACGCCCGCACGGTCGTGCTGCCACCCGTGCCCTGCAGGCCGAACGCCGGGTTGTTGTAGCGGGGGTCGGTCGGGGCGGGCTGCACGCGCACCGAGGCCCAGTCGGCATCCAGTTCCTCGGCGACGATCATCGGCACCGCCGTCAGCACGCCCTGGCCCATTTCGTTGGCCGGGCAGAACACGGTGACGCTGTTGTCCGCACCGATCGACAGGAAGGCGTTTGGCGCAAAGGGCGTCGCCGGGGTGGCCTGCGCGGTCGCGGCAGCGGCCGCCTGCGCCGCGCTGTCGAGTGCGATACCGACCACGAGCGCGGTGGCCATCCCCTGCTTCAGGAAGTCGCGGCGCGACGCGCCGCCGGTCAGCGCGGGCTCGGCTTGGTCATGGAGCG
>CAITAM010000371.1 GCA_903890265.1 uncultured Pseudomonadota bacterium
CCCGCAGAGCCTCCAGCGCCGCGCGGACCGTCGCCCGACGGACCTGATCGCGGTCACCGGCAAAATCAAAACGCTGGACGCGCGTGTCCGCCGCCGTCGAGGCGCAGGCCAGCCACACCGTGCCGACCGGCTTCGCGGCGCTGCCGCCACCGGGCCCGGCGATGCCGCTGACGGCGACGGCACGCTGTGTCGCGGCGCGCCGCAGCGCGCCCTCCGCCATCGCCTGGACCACCGGGGCGCTGACCGCGCCGTGCTCGGCGATCAGGTCCGCCGGCACGCCGAGGAGCGTAGTCTTGGCCTCGTTGCTGTAGCTGACGAAGCCGGCGGTAAACCACTGCGAGCTGCCGGCGAGGTCGGTCAGCACCTTGGCGATGTAGCCGCCGGTACAGGACTCCGCGGTACTGACCGTCCGTCCCTCGCGCAGGCAGAGCCGGGCGACGTCCCCGGCGAGCGCGGCCAGCGCCGCGTCGCTCGTGTCGGGTGCCGTCGCCACGCCGGGGTCAGCTCGGGAAGAGCTGCTTTGCCAGGGACTGGAGCGACGCCTGCATGTCACCGGCCGCCGGCACGGTGCCGTTCGGGGTCAGGTGGTTGACGATCTCGGGCAGCACTTGCGCGAGACCGCCGGCGGCCGTGTTGTGGTCAACGCCAAGCGCCTGGGCGATCTGCGCCAGCTGGCCATTGCCAAGAACCTGCTGCAGCTGCGCCGCGCTCACCGGCAGGTTGGCGCCGTTGGCAATCCAGGACTGCACGATGTGCCCAAGGCCGCCCTGCTCGAACGCCGCGATCAGCCCACCGAGGCCCGCGCCCGCTCCGCCTGCACCACCCGCCGCGCCGGCCCCGCCGAGCATGCCGAGCACCTGCTGAATCATGGCCGGCGACAGACCGCCAACGTTCGAGGCACCGCCCGAGGCGCCGCCCAGGGCACCGCTGGTAAGCATTCCGGCCAGTTGATCTAACAGTCCCATGTGAATGGCTCCTTGGAGAAGTCGGCAGACAGCGAAAATGAAAAAAACCGTGTCACCGGCGCCGTCGGCACGACGTGCCTCGGGTCCCGGGTGCGCCGAGCTTAAGCCGGCCGGCATGGCAGCGGCTAGCGCAACCCATGATGAACGGAGTTTAACCACCGCGCCGGCCGGGAAATGGCTACGCTCTGGCGTCGGTCGTGGTTACCGCGCCACGCCCCACCGGCCCGCGGCCCGCGCGACCGGTTCATCCGCTCCGCGGCTATTCGAGGGACCCCCGATGAAGACTCTCTCCCTGACTCTCGCAACGCTGTGCCTCGCCGTCGCCTCGCTAGGCGCCCATGCCGACGCGGCGAGCGGCCCGGTCACCTGCAAGGATGGCACGACGTCCGAAAAGGCCGGCCGCGGTGCCTGCTCGGGCCACGGTGGCATCAACAAGGACGCCGCCGCACCCGCCGCTGCCGCGGCCCCTGCGTCGGCCCCTGCGTCGGCCCCGGCCGCAACCACGGCAGCGGCCGCACCGACGCTCTGCAAGGACGGTACGACGTCCGAAAAGGCCGGCCGCGGTGCCTGCTCGGGCCATGGCGGCGTCAACAAGGGTGATTCGACGACGGCGGCTGCCGCGCCGGCCGCCGCCGCTGCGAAAGCGAGCGCACCGGCGCCGACGAAGTCCGCTGCACCGGCAGCGGCAGCCTCGACCGCCGCCGCGGGCGCGACGC
>CAITAM010000372.1 GCA_903890265.1 uncultured Pseudomonadota bacterium
CGCGCACGCCGTTGCGCTCGAGGATGACGTGCTCCGGATAGACCTCGAGCAGCCGCACGCCGACCGGCAGCGTGGCGCCGGCCGCGTACAGCCGGGCCGCCGCCGCGGTTTCACCGATGATGGCGAAGCCCCGCGCGGGGTCCGCACCCGCCAGCGTGCCGGCCAGCACCAGCGGTACGCTGGTCGCCTGCACCGGGCCGTTGGCCACGGGTGCGGTGCCAAAGAGGTGGGCAGCGAGGAGGTTCTGGGCGTCGGCGCCCGCGTTGGCGGCTAGCGGCACCGGCACCGCGGGGGGGCCGGGCTTGCGCCGCGGCGCGGCGAGATCGGTGACGAGAAGCGCGAGCTTGGCACCGATCAGCACGACCGCGAGGGTGGCCACGAGGTCCGGCGCGCGTCCGAGCCACGGCTCCAGCGCCGCGAGCCGGCTCATGGCCGCGTGCCCGTCTGCGCGCTTGCGCGGCGGGTCGGGGTCAGGGGCGCTCGGTGCGCGACGGGGGCTGACATGAGGCACATTCCCAGAATGATAAGGTGTCGCGCGCAACCGCCTCAACTTATTGTCCCTGCTGGCGAAGTCACGGCCTTGTAATGGTGCGCGTGGCGCACGCCGGCATTGCCCGGCGCCCACCCAATCGTTCGGCCGTCAAGACCTTGTCTTGAGCCATGGCCGCCCCTATAAAGAGTCGGACATCGCCGCCGCCGACCGTCACTTCCCGTCCCGAGCATCCCACCCGCCATGCGCAGTTACTCAGGCTTAGTCATGACCGATCGCGAATGGTTCCGTCAGATGGCGGTGCGCGCCGAGCGCGAGCCGCCGGGCGACGACGCGATCGGCGGCCGGGAGGCCGGCCACAGCCTCGTGGTGGAGGAGTCGACGCCGCGCCTCGCGCGGCCGCCGCGCTACCAGGTGCTGTTGCTGAACGACGACTACACGCCGATGGAGTTCGTGGTCGACGTGCTGCAAAAGATCTTCGGCATGGACCGTACCAACGCAACCCGTGTCATGCTCGAGGTGCACATGAAAGGCAAAGGCGTGTGCGGGGTGTATACCTTTGAAATCGCGGAGACTAAGGTGGCACAGGTGACGGCGTACGCACGCCAGCACCAGCACCCTCTGCTCTGCACCATGGAAGAGGCCGACTAAGTGCTATCCAGCGAACTCGAATACTGCCTCAATGAAGCCTTTCAGGGCGCCCGCGACGCACGGCACGAGTACATGACCGTCGAGCACCTGCTGCTCGCGATCCTGGACACGCCGAAAGTGCGCGAGGTGCTGAAAGCCTGCGGCGCCGATCTCAACCGCCTGAAGCGCGAACTCGAGCAGTTCATCGAGCAGACGACACCGAAGCTCGCCCAGGACGACGAGCGGGAAGTGCAGCCGACGCTCGGCTTCCAGCGCGTCCTGCAGCGGGCGGTATTCCACGTCCAGTCGAGCGGCAAGAAGGAAGTGGCCGTCTCGAACGTGCTGGTCGCGATCTTCAGCGAAAAGCAGTCGCACGCGGCCTACCTCCTCAGCCAGCAGGACGTGGCACGCCTCGACGTCGTCAACTTCATTTCGCACGGCCTCGCGAAGTCGCGCGGCGAGTCGGCCAGCGAAAAGGACCCGGAGGCGGCGCCCGAGGCCGGCGAGCGGGACGCAGAGGCCGGCGGCAGCGCCCTCGACAAGTACTGCGCCAACCTGAACAAGCTGGCGACCGAGGGGCGGATCGACCCCCTGATCGGCCGCAAGCTCGAGGTCGAGCGGACGATCGAGATCCTCTGCCGGCGACGCAAGAACAACCCGCTCTACGTGGGCGAGGCGGGCGTCGGCAAGACCGCGATCGCGGAAGGCCTGGCGCGGCTCATCACCGAAGGCAAGGTGCCGGACGTGCTGTCGGACTGCACGATCTACTCGCTCGACATGGGCTCGCTGATCGCCGGCACGAAGTACCGCGGCGACTTCGAGAAGCGCCTCAAAGGGGTGCTGTCCGAGCTCAAGAAGCAGCCCGGCGCGATCCTCTTCATCGACGAAATCCACACCGTGATCGGCGCGGGCGCTGCCTCCGGCGGCGTCATGGACGCCTCGAACCTGATCAAGCCCGTGCTCGCCAACGGCGAGCTGCGCTGCATCGGCTCGACCACCTACCAGGAATACCGCGGGATCTTCGAGAAGGACCACGCGCTGACCCGGCGCTTCCAGAAGATCGACGTGGTGGAGCCTTCGGTGGCGGAGACCGTCGAGATCCTCAAGGGCCTCAAGAGCCGCTACGAGGAGCACCACGGCATCGTCTACCACGACGACGCGCTCGCCGCCGCGGCCGAGCTCTCCGCGCGCTACATCAACGACCGGCACCTCCCCGACAAGGCGATCGACGTCGTCGACGAGGCGGGCGCGAATCTGCGCCTGAAGCCGGTCGATGAGCGTCCGGAAGCGGTCACCGTCGAGCAGGTGGAGTCGGTCGTGGCGCGCATCGCGCGCATTCCGCCGAAGCAGGTCTCGACCTCGGACCGCGAGGTGCTGAAGAACATCGAGCGCAACCTGAAGCTCGTCATCTACGGCCAGGACCCGGCCATCGACATGCTGGGTGCGGCCATCAAGATGGCGCGCTCCGGCCTCGGCGACCAGCGCAAGCCGGTCGGCTCCTTCCTGTTCGCCGGACCCACCGGCGTCGGCAAGACCGAGGTGACGCGCCAGCTCGCGCTCGCGCTCGGCGTCGAGCTCATCCGCTTCGACATGTCCGAGTACATGGAGCGGCACACCGTGTCGCGACTGATCGGCGCGCCGCCGGGCTACGTCGGCTTCGACCAGGGCGGCCTCTTGACCGAGGCGATCACGAAACACCCGCACGCGGTCCTCCTGCTCGACGAGATCGAGAAGGCGCACCCGGACGTCTTCAACCTGCTGCTGCAGGTCATGGACCACGGCACGCTGACCGACAACAACGGCCGCAAGGCCGATTTCCGGCACGTCATCATCGTCATGACGACCAACGCCGGCGCGGCTGACATGGCGCGGACCGGTATCGGCTTTGCCCCGGCCGACAACTCAAGCGACGGCAGCGAGGCGATCAAGCGGATGTTCTCGCCCGAATTCCGCAACCGGCTCGATGCCATCGTGCAGTTCGCGCCGCTCGAGACGCGCGTCATCGAGCGGGTGGTCGACAAGCTCATCCTCGAAGTCGAGGCGCAGCTCGAGACCAAGGGCGTTCAGCTCAGTGTCGACGAGGACGCCCGCGCCTGGATCGCGCGCACGGGCTACGACCCGAAGATGGGTGCGCGGCCGATGGCGCGCGTCATCCAGGAACACGTCAAGCGTCCGCTCGCCGAGGAGCTCCTGTTCGGCAAGCTGGTGGACGGCGGCACGGTGCGCGTGCGCCTGTCGAAGGACGGCGAGCGGCTTGAGCTCGAGACGGCGGGGGTGGAGGCCGCGGCGCTCACGAAGTGAGCGCCGGTGGCGCGCGGCTCAGCGGCCGCGGTAGACGATGCGACCCTTCGTCAGGTCGTAGGGCGTCATCTCGACGGTGACGAGGTCACCGGTCAGGATGCGGATGTAGTTTTTACGCATCTTCCCGGAGATGTGGGCGGTCACGATGTGGCCGGTTTTCAATTTCACACGGAAGGTCGTATTCGGGAGGAG